>JAEOSG010000139.1 GCA_016840485.1 Candidatus Baldrarchaeota archaeon | reverse complement strand
TTTTCTTGGTAATCCAAACTTTAGATTGGTAACGAATATCGGAAATTCTTATCTTTTTAATTTTTCATACAATGATGCTGATGTTGTTTTTCAAGAAGATTTTGAATTTCTTAATTTGACGCAGATGAGATGGAATTTCACTGAAATGGAAGAAGGTAACTATAATCTAACCATAATTCAGGATGAAAAGAATAACAATCTCCTAAGGGCTGTAGTTGTAAGAAATGAGTCATCACGTTTACTTTATAGTTGTTTTGTCAACAGAAAAGTCTATTTACCGGACTCAACTAACGTGACTCTTTCCTTTTATTTAAATGCAACAAATGTTAAACCACCGAACACTGTTTCAATTTCTATATTCGATGCATCTAAAAATCGTTATATCACATTCGCAACTCCAAGCGTACTTTATGGAAATAAAACAAATGTTGTAACTTTAATAAGCAACTATGGAAACTTCAGTTACGATATAAGCTATCTTTGGGAAAAAACCTTTAATGAATCTTTGCCTAGCGCCATAATAGTAGAGCTTGCTTTTGTAAATATAGTAAGCAGTTCACCGACAGACGCGCTATTTGATAATATAATAATTACAATAAATTCTGATTAGCAAGGTATGTAGATCTTATATTTGTAAAATGTTTATTTTTAACCAGTTAGAACAATAGGTTACTGAATATGTTGTTTGTAAACAAACGGCGTCTTAAAGACTTCTATGAAAAAGAAGCAGAAAGACTGCAACATCAAGAGGTTATGTACCTAAAGGGGAACAAGTATGAGGTTTGGTGGCATAGGAAAAGATTACGTTTTATCATCTCCTTTCTTCAGGAAATTTTTGAAAGAACTCATATAACAACGTTTGCAGACATAGGGTGTGCAGAAGGCATTTTTGTAAAATATGTTGCTTCTCTAAAGAATGGTTGTTTCTGTGTGGGTGCGGACATAGCACGTAAATACGTGGAAAAAGCAAAGGTAAAAAATACAAAATCAAATGTAGATTATATTGTGTGCGATGTTGAAAATCTTCCCTTTAAAACAGGCTCTATTGATTTAATACTTTGTTCTGAAGTATTAGAACACGTGTACAATTACCAAAAGGCACTTAATGAGCTGTGTCGGGTTGGAAAAAAACAGTTAGTTATTTCGTTTCCTGGGCACTCATATTTTTACAAAATAGTTAATAAGATAAGGGGGCTTCAGCAATTTGTCACTGCTTTGATGCCTCGTGTGGGGCATGTATCAGAAATAGAGGTTAGAGAAATAAAAAACATTACAAGTGGTAAATGCAAATTTTGCGCAATTAAAATTGGCGGTGCCTTCCCTCTTTTTGTGTATAAAAAATTATGCTGTATTCAGTTAATAGAAGCAATTGACAGTTTATTATGTAAAGTGTTAGAACATTTTCATGCAACTAATTATGCAACTATACATGTGATTAGGATGGAGAAAAAACGGCGCAAATATTCTTAATATTTTTAATATTAGGATTTCTGGGATGCTATAATAAAGCGCACAGACAAGGTAGCCTTCTTTGATAAAAGTTTGTCGAAAATTTTTAAAGTCAAATTTAATTTAACATCAGGTGCAGGAACAATTCCTGTTCCCCAACATTTTAGAATTTTAAAACCATAAAAATTTAATAATTCTATTATAGCTTTCAAAGTGCAAGATGAAATGTGCCCAACGGGAGCTACCCTTCTATAAATTTTATGATAAACATTGTGCACACCAACTATTTTAAAGCGTGAGATTTCTAGGTTACGTGGCTGGCAGCCTAAAAGAAGCGATAGCCTATTAGCCCAGCTTCCAAGATTAGGTGCAGATAATAAGAAAACTCCTCCACTTTTTAATATTCTATATGCTTCTTCGAGGATGTTATCAAAATAAGTTAAATGTTCTAGTACTCCAAAAGACGTTACCAAACTAAAAAAGTTGTCTGGAAAGGGAAATTTTTCTTTTTCCAAGTTGCATTTATACGTGTGTATTCCTCTTTCTTTTGCAACAGCTAGTCGTTCATCGTCTATATCTAGACCGTAAACTTCTTTAAACTCAAAGCACTTTCCGATTAATTTAGCAAGACCTCCATAACCGCAGCCTAAATCTATCATTTTTTCCCTTTCAAGCAGTATTTTTTTATCTAACACTTCCAATATACTTATGAACAGTTTGGGGTTAACCCTAAACAAGTTGATGGTAGCGCTCGAATCTATATCCAGCTTGGAAATGGTATTCAACTCTCTTTTAGCGTTTTCATAACGTGGAATCATTTTGTCGTCCCTTTGTTTATTCAAAGCTTATTAGAATTTAGCTTTCCGTGTTAATCTTTTAAGGTTTTTGGGCGATGTACGCGAGAAAATAAAAAATATTATTAGCAATATTTTTTACTAAAATATTAACTGTACAATAAAGCTTAAGATGCGAAGGAATGCGAGAAAGCTTGTTTAAAACTAATTTAAACACGGCTATACATTGTAAGAAGTTCAATGTCGCAGTTGGTATTCCAGCATACAATGAAAAGGGAAGAACTGGAAGACTTCTTTATCAACTATTACAGCAAAGGGATGTTGAGTTAAACGAGATTATCGTCAACACTAGTGGAAGCACTGATGGAACCCGGGATGAGGTTATCTCAACGGCTAAGCGTTGTGGCGCCTTGTCTTTAGTTAAGATAATTGATACTAATAAGCGAGAAGGTAAAGCAGCTGCTCTTGATGCAATTTTGAAAGCTTGTAACTCGGATATTGTGATTTTTTTGGATGCTGACACTAAGCTGCACAATGGTTGCCTTAAAGAGATATTGAAGCCATTTATTGATGACTCCGTGGGGCTTGTCAGTGGAAATGTTATGCCCCTTTACACTCATAGTGATAATGAAGATTTTTTCCATATTGTCTCAAGATTTGAACGTCAACTTCACCATCAAATTTGTATAGATTGCATGCTTAAAAAAGAGGCTCCTAAAGTGAACGGAACTTTTTTCGCGTTGAGAAAACACTTAGTAAACCATCTACCATATAATGTTGTTTCCGACGATGAATATTTTTCTTGGTATGTACAGCGTAAGGGTTATCGTGTAGTTTACGCACCTGACGCTGTAGTCTTCACTAAAGATCCGGAAAACTGCAATGATTACATTTCTAAGCGCAAGAGAATTTTTGTAGGACATTTCCTTATCAAGAAAACAACAGGATACCTTGTACCTACAATAAAGTTCAAGAAGGTTTTTCCACACTTATTGAAATTTTGGATTAAAGAAAAACAAAGAATTTTTTATCTTTTTTCCATGCTTTTTCTACAATGTATATCCTATATCCTTGCAATTATAGATATTATGACTAACAACATTCCATATTGTTATCGCGTGGAAAGTGCAAAATTTTAGTTAAGGAGGACAAAATTGTTGATTTTCACGCGAAGATTTTTTCGATAGGATTTTCCACTTGTTTATCTTTTTCCATAGAGCTTGGCTCCCAATTATAATTAATGGATAAGATAAAATCCAAGTGATAGAATATAACTGACCATAAAAATCGTGAAATTTCCACACCTCTGGCGAACTTGTGCCATAGTTTATGCCAAGCACAAAAATCGTTGTTACTCTTAAAATGTTGATTAAATATGTTACTACAGCTCCAAATATGAAATATGCAAACTTTTGCATAGATGAGAACTTGCTATTTTTTAGAAATAACGAGGTTGCGACGGTATAAATTATGAGACTTTCCACTCCAGCACATGGCCAGCCTATACCAAAATTGGCAATCTTTGATGGCTCTTCTGGATCCCAAGCAGCCAAGGTAGGCATCCATCCTTGATGAGGACTTGTAATAATTTTTATAAGTGTTTGGTACCCCAGAAAATTTAACATCTTTGCCGCAAGAATTGTTGTAGGAAGAACGAGAAGTTGAAGAGGTGTTAGTTGTCCATACGGATAAAGATTGTCTAGTAGATAAATTGTTCCGATAATGAATAAGAAGACCGTGGATATTGAAAAATAAGTAAAGCTTGTTTTACCGTATTTTATTACGTTGGCTGTCAAAAATAATGTGGCAAAAACTAAATATTCAATTGAAAGGGGCATACGCTCAGCCCACCATAGACCTATACCATTCTGCACAGAGAAGTTCACGATTACTTCATTTAAACCTAAAAAGTTAGAAATAACAACATAAACGATTGGAAGAGTCAAGATTACGATGAAAATAATACTTTTTCTGGAGATTGCCTTGCCTGTCTGTTTTGTTTGTAAGTTTTTCCAGTTCAACATAATTTCCAAAGAAGCTAACCATAGAAATACAATGTAGTACGTTCTCCCCTTCCATGTTGTCTCAAACGTCTTTGGGTACATGGAGTATAGTAAAATAAATGATATAGCAAAAGCTAATATGGGCAGGAGTATCAATAACAGCCTTATGTTTTTAATTATTTTTTGAATGTAGATTTGCATATGGTAATCCCGTTCCAACCGGATAAGCCCATATAAAAGCGAAATATACATATTTACTTTGTCTTGACATGGCAATACTATCTAATAGAGGTGATAGACTGAAAAGTTTAAGAGTCGGCAGTAAAATTTTTGGTATCTGGGTTGTTGTTAGAAGTGGTAAATTTAGCCTCAGTTGACTATATTCGGAGAATGTTTCGTTATTATTATACGAATAGTTGCTCATTGAATGACTCTGTTTCTATGATTGATAAACGCGAATTTGGTTTTGCTTTATTCGAAGGATGGATGCTACGTCATAAACAATTTGCAAATCAAGAGGAATTAACATCTTTTCTACAAAATTCTACTCCAAAAGATGCTTATTTTTCATGCGCCTATTACGAAAATCCAGAAGCTGAGATGGACAAAAAGAATTGGTTGGGTGCGGACTTAATTTTTGATATAGACGCTGACCACATTCCAACGACATGCCTAAAATTTCATGACCAATGGATATGTAGTAATTGTGGTTTTGAGGGAAAAGGCATACCTCTTGATAAATGTCCCATTTGTGGAAGCGAAAAATTCGAAACCCACACATGGCCCTGTGAAATCTGTTTACTTTCTGCAAAAGAAGAAACAATCAAACTGTTAGACATGTTATTGCAGGACTTTGGTTTTTCAGAGAAAGAAATCCGTATATATTTTTCTGGGCATCGGGGTTATCATGTTCATGTTGAAAATGAGGCTGTTAAAACATTAGGTGCTGTTGCACGTAAAGAAATCGTGGATTATGTTTTAGGTTTAGGCATTGATACTTTTCTCTATGGAAGAAAGGCTAAAGATCAGAAATCTGTTATGAACCATCTTTTGGATTTAACCAATTTTGGCTGGATGGGACGGATAGCTCAAAGTGTGTGTGATTTTATTTTTAGAGCTACAAAGGAAGAATTGATTGCCATAGGTATAAGAAGAGATATTGCAGAATCGATATATGAAAATAAAGATGTAATTACTAAATATCATGTAAAATCTAAGCGACTTAAGGTCATTAAAGGTTTAGGTCCTAGAACTTGGAGGAAAATAATTAAACATTGTATTGAAAAACGAGGGGTTAAAATAGATACTGTAGTCACCACAGACACTCATAGATTGATTAGAATGCCTGAAACTTTACATGGAAAGACAGGCCTAAGGAAAGTTGAGCTTTCTTTTTCAAATATAAATATTTTCGACCCCTTTAAAGATGCCGTAGCTTTTAAAAAAGGAGAAATAACGGTGCTAGTTTCGGATGCACCCGAATTTAGAATCGGTGATGAAACGTTTGGACCATACAAAAACTGTAAAGTTGAATTACCAACAGCCGCTGCATTACTCCTCATTTGCAAAGGAAAAGCAGAGGTGACAAATTAAATGTACGAAGAACTATACAAAATTTGGAAACAAGAGATGGAAAACGACAAGCTTGGAAAGATTCCCTCCAATTTTTACCTTAAAATCACCGAATATTTGAAAAAACTTGGTGAAGAAAGTCGCATGCTTGACAGAAAAACCGTGAAAGCAGTTCTTCTTAAAAGAGAAATGAAAAATGCTAAAAAAATGATTAATGAAATTGTCTCTGCACGATATAAAAAGTTATTAAGAAAAGCAGTTAAAGGCGAAAATATTTCATCAAATTTTTTAACATCTGAAGAAGAAAGAATTTTCTCTGGCTTTTTTGCTTTAGAAGAGACGTTGCCTAATTTTCTTAACGGTTTATTACGTGGAAGAAGTGTAAAATCTGAAATAAAACAAAAGAAAAGAATTGTTTTTAGATTTTTAAAAGATGTCCCAGCAATAATTGGTGTAGACCTAAAAACTTATGGTCCATTTAAAATTGAAGATGTAGGATCCTTACCCGTAGAAAACGCTAAAATTTTGATAAAGCAAGGCTTAGCTGAAAAGATTATCATTGATTAAAATCTAGCTGCTAAACCCGTTTTAGATAGCTGTTCAAAAGGGAGAGACAGAGTAATCCTGTTAAAAATACGAAAATTATTAAAGTAGGTCTGTTTTCTTTATGCAGAGCTGGTCGTGATAGTAGTGAATGTGCCAAAGGAGATAAGGACTTACTGTCCAAAGTGTAAGAAGCATCAGCTTCACGCTGTGTCTCTTTACAAGGCTGGGAAGCGTAGAGCTTTGGCTAAGGGTGAGCGCCACCACAAACGCGAGAAAAAGGGTTATGGCGGGCAGAAGTATCCTCTTCAAAGGGAATTTTCGAAGACTACTAAGAAGCAGACTTTGAAGCTTAAGTGTAAGGTTTGTGGTTATACTAGGCATAAGGACGGTGTGCGCTTAAGAAAACTGGTAATCGCCTAAAAGAGGGGGTTGTAAATATGGCTGAGTGGGAGAAGCTTATTCCTAAACCTCGAAGCAGATTTCTTAGAGTTAAGTGTCTAAAGTGTGGTAATGAACAAATAGTTTTTAGTCATGCTGCGAACAGAGTTAACTGTAATGTTTGTGGGACGGAACTTGCAGAGCCTGCTGGTGGAAGAGCGAAGATTAAAGGAGAGATAGTTGCAGTTTTTGAGTAAGGGATGAAAATTATAATGACGCTTAAGAAGCAGGAATGGCCAGAGGTTGGCGATCTGGTTTTGGCTACGGTG
>JAEOSG010000138.1 GCA_016840485.1 Candidatus Baldrarchaeota archaeon | reverse complement strand
AGATGTGTATAAGAGACAGTATCTGGGTACTTCCTAATTTAAGAAACCTATTTATTGAATTGTAAATCCTTATCTAACCCATCTATATTTAGTGGCATCGTATTGATCAACATAAATTAATTCTTCAACTATTTCTTGGGGATTTTATAATACTACGTTGTAAAAGGTTTTGCTGTATTAATAAGTGGTAGATCTGGTAACAGGTATCATAGTAAGCCTTTTAAAGTATTGGTTGGGACTTTACGATTCAACCTCTTAAAGCTCTTACTATGGTTCTTAAAATCTCTTAAAGAAAATCTGCGTTTCAAAATAATCAACCAGATTATAAAAGAACTTACAAGTGAAAAACGGCATTTTCTAGATCTTTCAAGGGAGTATTTGGATGCTGCAAGAGTATTCTATTATCACGAACAATGGAACTTATGTTTGCTTCAAAGCGTTATATCAATGGAATCAGCATTAGCCAGTCTCGTCTTTAATAGCGATGTAACGAAATATTATGTAAAGAGGGTAGGAAGTTTAACTAAGCTTAAAGAGAAGTATAGAAAAGCTCAAGGATTGCCTAAAAAGGTTGAAAAATTCCTTTTCCCTGTAGCCGAATGGTTGAGTTTAAACAAGATTTCATTAGAAATAAGTAAAATCATGCCTATTATTTATAACAAGAAAAGTAAGGAAGGGATATATGATCTACGAAGTAAGGTAGTACATGAGGGTATTTCGATAACTAAGGAACAAGCTGAACAAGCTGTTAAAGTAGCTTCACGGTTTCTACAAATTCTGAACTTAATAAACGAAAATGCAAGATAAAGGTCTTTTTGATTTGTACTAATGGAACCTGGTAGACTTTAGGTGAATGGTGTCGTCAAAAAATTTTAAATTTTAGGAGGTAAAATAAATTGGTTAAAATAAGTATAATGGGAGTTTTGAACTTGATAAGCTTAGAAGAAGCTATATTGTTGGCTAAAAGTATTGAAGACGACTATTTACGTTCTGAAGCTTTGAGAGACGTTGTTTCTGAGCTTGTTAGAGCTGGGAGATTTGAAGATGCTGTTGAAACAGCTAGGAGCATTGTAAGTGTGAATTTTCGTTTGGAGGCTTTGATGAATATTGCTTCTGGGCTTTTTAAAATTGGGGAACGTAAAAAGGCGGAAAAGTGTTTGAGGAAGCAGTAAAAGTTGCTAAAAATATTGAAGATGTTTCTAGTCGTTCAGCTGCTTTGAAGGATATAGCCTTAGATCTTGTTAGAGCGGCACTACTTCATTCTAAAGGTTATAAGTGATTTTCATAGTAGGTTTGTGCTTTTGAGAAGCATGTGTGCGTACAGAAGATGGGCAATGGTCTTCTTACTTAGCTAGCTACTTCTTTTTCTTAGGGCTTTAGAAGATTTCACTTATGTTTACTAAAGCTGTGTAAGCTATGGCTCCTCCATGTTCTGCAGTTTTTTGCATTAATGTTGTTATTCGGGCAACGTGTGGAAGACAAGGTAACGAAATGTATTGATGTTCATAACAGGAAAATATGTAATAGGGTGAAGAATTAGTTAGGTGCTACCATTTTTGTCTTCTTTTGCGTTTTGGTTGGTATTTTTTTATTTGGGTTGGTGGTTTTCTTTCTCTACGGTGGGATATTTTTTGCCAGTGTTTTGCTGCTAGTTTCGTTTTTTCAAGTTTGCTTAGGTAGTATGCGATTTCAAGCATGTTTTCTGCTTCGATTTTTTCTCCTATCGTTTTTAGAAGCTTTAATGTGTTTTCAACCTGTTTTGAATGGTTGGACGACGCGTAGAAGCGGGGCGGCAGTTTAAGTATTTTTGATACGCGTTTCATTGTGTCTTTCCACATAGGTAAAAATATGTTAGGGTTTACTAGGCTTGCCCAATGTGTGATAACCGATGCACCTATTCCTTTTTCTTTCCATATTTCTTCTCTGCTTAACCCTTCAACACTCGACCAATTTTTAATTTTAACTAAAAATTCTTTCAGCTTTTTATTTTTGAGTTGTTTAGCTGAAAGCTTACTGAAAAAAGTGTGCTTTGACAGATCTTTAAGCCGTTTTAAATGCTCCTCGTCTAGAGTCTCCCCTCTCATAATTGTTTTTTGAATGTTTTTATATTCTGGTTCAAGTTTAACCCAAATTTGAGTCCACCTATCTTTATATCTACCTTTTAATTCTTGTAAGATTCCAGTTAATTGCTGCTCCATAAAAAGCCTCCAAAATCCGGTAATTTAATTTTTATGTGTTTCTCCCCTTTTCCCAAGGGGATTTACTGCCAGAGTTTATGAGTACTTATATGATTGTTAAGTTATAGTTGTGGGATTTTGACGTTACATTAATAATTATTACCGTTATACAGATAAAAGTATTCATAAGAACACGTTTTCAAATTTTAAATGATAATGTTTTCTTGGGCTGGCATTATGTTTGATTTTGTTTTAAGTTGCTTTGTTACTTTCCTGTCAGATAAAAATATTTATATTTGGAGACTAGGAAATCCAAATTTTTTATTTTCTTTTTCTTAGCAGTAGAACGACTATGGCAATTGTAATTACACCTGCAATACTTAAGATTCCGAGAAACTGGTAGGGGACGTTTTTAGGTAGTATTGTTGAGGTTTCCGTTTCTTCTGTGGTTGTGTTTTCTGGCTGTTCAATTGTTGAGGATTCGGGTTGCTCGCTGGTAGAAGTCTCTTGTTGTTCGTTTATGTAAATTATGGTGTTGTTTTCTATTGTGATATTTTCATTGTAGCCGCGTTGGGTGAATAATTCTGTTCCTAAGCAGGTGTAAATCGTATTATTGGTGATTTGAACATTTTTTGAATCAGTTATTTCGAACGTTACATTTTTCAGAACGTTAAAGTTTATAGAGATCGTTTCGCTTCCTGTAACGCAAAACTTTAGATTTTCAAGGTTTTTAACAGTATTATTTGTCGTAGTGACGTTTTTAGATGTTTCGATGTAAATTTCAGTGGAATAAAGCGTGTTGTTGAAAACTAGGACATTCGCTGTATTTTTTCTTATTAGGAGATTGGTTTTGTTAAGTACATTATGCTTAATTTTAACATTTAGACCGTGTTCGATACCTAATAGACCAGAGTTCGTTATCATATTGTATTGGATTGTTACATTAATAGGGTCAATACCGCCGTAGATATCTACGCGTTCTACTCTTATTGCAGTATTACCATTTATTATGTTATTTCGTTCAATTAAGAGATGGCGTGAATTGTAAATTTCTATTGAGTCCCATTGATTTTTTATTATGTTGTTTCTGAAGATAAGGTAGTTTGAACTTTGAGCTTGTATTTCTCCTTCTTTAGGTCCAGTAGTGTCAATTTCATTGCTTTCAACATAGGTGTTATTCGAGTTAAAAATAGCTATGCATTTGAATGTGTTTATGATCGTGTTATTTATAACATGGATATATGAGCTTCCTTGGATCACAATTCCTTGTGTAGGATTTCCGAAAAGATCTGATTGAGTCAATAATAGATTTCTATTGTTGTAAATATAGTTGTTTTTAATGGTTATAAGTTCTCCTTTAACCGAGATTCCGACCGCGCAAGAATTCATAAACATGTTGTTTTCAATAGTTGCATTATTCGTATCGAAGAGACTGATTCCAAAGGGACAGTTAACAAAGGTGTTGTTATGGATTTTTTCAACATTTGATGACCAGATTTCGACTGCTGATGTATAATTTTCAAAGTAATTTTCATGAAGGTTTACCCAGTGACTGGATTGCCAAATTGCTATGATACATGTAACGTTTCTTTTCTCAAAATCTATTAACAGTTTTTTATTTTGGAAGGTGGATTTTATTACGGTGAGGTTTCCTGTACTTGAAATAACTTTGGCGCAAGATTGATTTAGGTTTGATATTATGTGCGAATTGTTTATTATTAGGGTTCCGTATTTTCGATGAGCGTTGAAACTGTGGTTAGGTTGCTGAAGTCTAGTGTCGAGTTAATTATTTCAACGTAGTCTGTGTCGTTTACCACAAATGTTTTGTTCATAACTATTGTTTTTCCGATTATTTGAATATGGTTACTGGTAGCACTTGCCATTTCAAGTTTAATGGCACCTTTTCCAGAAATTTTAGGAGAGTTTTGCACAGGGTTAGTTGATATGTTAGTTGAGTTTGAATTTAAAAGTAGTATTAATAATAAAGACAGAAGAAGTATGGCTTTCTTCTTCATCCCATCTCCTCCTGTCTTATCGGAGTCTTAAGTATTGAGCATGCGTATTTAACTTTAAGTTGTTTATCTTTCTCTATTTGCCGACTTAAAAACTTTATCATCATTTCTTAACGCTTGCTATATATGCTAGACAATATGAATTGTTTGAGATGGAAAAATCGATATTACTTTTTGAGAAAATAAATTAGTGGTATTTGGAATACTCTCAGTCATCTTCTTCCTCTAATTTGCTGTAATTTGGATCAATGTTTTCTTTGCAGAAAAGCAGATGTTGACTCAGAAGCAATCCCGTTTTGATGCTATTGTTGTTAACAATGACTATATAGAGTTTTGTTTTGCAGCTGACAGCGAAAAAATTATATTTTTGTTGTTTCAGGTGGTTTAGGAGGGGTTAGTTTGAGGAAATCTTGTAAACATATATATGCGGTTTCCATAGTGATTCTTCTCTTATTGTCACAGTTATGTTGGCTTTACACTATTTCAACTAGGTTGTTTTTTGTTAATGAGGAACGTGGAGGACGTGATGTTGAGTTTTATGGTTTAAATGTGGTTTCTGTGGCCGAAAGTTCGTGGAAAAACTTTGGTGATAGTGTTGTTAATATTTTGAAAGAATTTCGTTCCATATTTTTTAGAGGTCTAAATCAGGGTCGTGGTCTTGCTAGTGTTGAATCTGGGCTTAGGCTGGTTTCAAATATGGATGATTGGAATGTTACTGGAAGTGAGATTAAGAGAGACGAGGTTATTGTTTTAAATGGGGATCTTTTTGTTTTTCCTGATGGTAATTTGACTTTTTTGAACGTTGTTTTGTATGTTAATTGCAGTTTTTATGGGGAGTTTGGTATTAGGGTTTTGTCTGGTGGTGTTTTTAATCTTTTTAATTCGGTTATTGCATCCTATAATCCAAAATATGGGTTTTATTTTTATGTTGATGATGATGGCTTTTTGAGGATGGTTGGCTCTGAGTTGAGAGGTTGCGGATATGAGTGGAGTCCAGGTCTTTGCATAACTGGTGAGGCGGAAATAGTGGATTCAACGATTAGAGATGGTGGTGTTGGTATTTTTCTTAACGGTTCTTCTGATGTTTCTATTATTAATTGTACAATTAGCGGCAATGATAGAGGTATTCATTGTATTAATTCTAGTGCAACAATTAGATACTGTAACATTGTAAATAATTCTGAAGGTGTTTTTTGTGTTTCTTCTAATTTATTGATTGAGTTTTGTAATGTTTCACTAAATCTCGTTGGCATTTTTTCATTAGATTGTTATGATGTAAAGATTGAAAACTGTAGTATTTCGAAGAATCTTGATCATGGTGTATATTGTTCAAATTCTAATGTTTCCATTGTTAACTGCGTGATTGGTGGTAACGGTTTTACAGGTGTTGTTTTTGAATCTTGTTCCGGTTGTCTTTTGGTTAATAATGTTTTCATTGGTGATGGATTGGTTATTTGGGCTAATAGTTTGAGGTTTTTTGTTCATGAGATTAGAGGTAATTTTGTTAATGGTAAGCCTTTGCTGTATGTTTTAAATGAAAGTGATGTGGAGATTTCAGGTGAATATGGTCAAATAATAATTGTTAATTCAACTAGAATAAAAATTAATGAAGTTAATATTTCGAAAACTGATGTGGCAATTGAAATAGCGTTTTCAAATGATGTTCAAGTTCGAAACTGCAATATAGCTAGTAATGATTACGGTATATACTGTATAAGCTCTAATGTGACTGTGCAAGACTGTAATTTAACAGATAATTGCCACGGACTGGAATGTGATAATTCTAATGTTATAGTTGAGAATTGTAATATACTGTATAATTTTGATGGTATCTTTTGTATAGCCTCCAATTTAACAGTAAAATACTGTAATATTTTTGGAAATTCTGAATACGGTGTGTACAATTATTATGGACCGTCAAAGATTAACGCTACTTTAAATTGGTGGGGCAGTTCAGATGGCCCTGAATTTGATTTGCTATGTGGTGATTCTTTTGATCCCGAAGAAGTAAATTACGATGTTGTATATGAACCTTGGTTAAAGAAGCCAGCTACGATCATTAAGGTTCTTCCTAGTGTGAAAATACTGTTTCCTCTTAGCGAAGCTATTTTGTGGCCTGGCCGTGTGCCTGTGAAATGGGTTGTTGAAACTGGAAGATATAATGTTGTTAAGGTAGAGATTAGATTGGATAAGAAAGCACTTTATTGGTATGAGGTTAGAAAGAGTAGTGGTAAGTGGATTGATGTAACTAATAGAACTAGCTATACTTTTGAAAATTTGAAGGAAGGGATATATGTAGTGACTATTAGAGTTGTGGATGAAGCTGGGAACGTTGTTAAAGCTTTAGTAAGGTTTAGGGTTAAGTTTCCACTGAATCTCTTAACTTTATTGGATATTATTGTGTTAAGCATTGTATCTGCTTTGATTTTATTCATAGTAGCTGGAATGACAGCTAAGGGGAAAGGAAAAGAAATATGGAATCATGATAGCTGAGTTTTAGTACATTTGTCTATTTTATTTAATTTGAAGATTAAAATTATAAAACTTGGTAATAGATGTTAATTTTATAAGTTTCATGGCTTACTTAGTTGCTAAATGTCGAAAAAGATACTAAAGATTGATAGATGTAGAATTCCATACTATCTGAGATAACGCTATAAAAGGATAGTTAGGTGCAAAGTTCTTCTTTTGTGTTAAAGATTATTCCACAACACTCATATTTTTCTTTTTTAGAACTGAAACAAGGCATGTTTTGTCCTCCTTTCGGTAACAATAAATCTAGGGTATTTAAGTCTTGAGTTATTTTGATTTATGAAAGTTTTAGATGTTGATATTGTACACAGGGTATTTTCCTGTCTCTTATACACATCT
>JAEOSG010000137.1 GCA_016840485.1 Candidatus Baldrarchaeota archaeon | reverse complement strand
TCTGGAGATACCATCGTTGCAGCTAAAGTTTTTGCCTGTATTTTTATTGCTTCTCGATACGTTGTTTGTCTTTTAAGTACTGGATGAGTAAAGCTGGTTTCCATTTTCTTCTGGTACATTTGAACCAAGTTTTTAATGGTTCCAGATTTTTTGGCAACATTTACTGCAGTAAGATCACACACATTGTATTGCAACTCTAATGCTAGATCTCTCGCTAGAGATGCTTCTCCTTCGTGGAGAAAGCCTAAAGACGGATGTAGTCCTGCCTTTAATAAAAAATGTAGACACTCCGCTACCAGCCTTGCTCTAGCAAAATTGACCATGTATCGTATTTCATGTCCGAAGGCTTCCTCTAAATGTTGAATGTATTTTTCTTCATCTCTCCAAAAATCTCCTTCACTTTCAAAGCCTAGATTAAGGTACTTTACAATTTGTTTTCGCGAATTTCCAGCAGCTTTCGAAAACATTTTTGCGTATTCTTCTTTTCTATGTAGAAAACTTTCAACTTGACCCAAAAAATATTTTATGTCTTTATCTACGTCTAAAAAGCCGAGGTATACAATTTTAAAGTTGTCATCCACGAAGATTATTGTTGTTTTATATTCTTCTGCTAGCTTTACCGCGGCAGAGGTTAAATTGCCATGGGGGTTTAGAACTATGCAATCGGTTTTTATTGCTGGAAATTCGTATTCTTTTTCTTTGAATGAGACTACGTATCTTTTGCTTTTAGCTTTTAAAGTAAAATTTGAAGTTACTATATGAATAATCATGCATCACCCACCATAAAAGGCTCGTAAAGAACATTATTGAGAAAATGGTCTTTCAACTTAGAAACTTGAGTAGTAATCCAAGATCTTAAGTCTCGTGTTTCTCCTTTAAGTTTAAACTGAAAATTGAGTCTAGTATAAAGAGCTTTTAAAAGCTTAGACCTTCCCTTTCTCGAAAGAAGAACACCTCTATCTCTTGTAAAATCTTCTTCCATATCGAATATTTTAGACTTAAACATTGTTAAAACAACAATATCTATTATTGGTTGCTTAAATTCCTCTGCCAAATCCAAAGCTAACCCAGTTCTCTTCCTCCAAGGTACATGCAAAAACGAAACCCGAAGATCTAATCCCTGCATCCACAACTCCTCCGCAACAATACCGTAAAGCCAAACATAACCAAAACTTAAAGCAGCATTCACAGGATCCCTAGGAGGTTGCCGCGTTCTACCCGTAAATCCATAACTTTTATCCAAAACGCTTCTAAGTGCTTCAAAATATATTCTAGCTGCTTCCGCCTCTCTTGCTCTCACATTTTCAACATACTTTTCTTGTTCAACTTTGTTAAGCACTTCAGTAAGCTTATCTCTATGCATAGCTGTTTCTTGTTCGTATAACGTTTTTAGAAGCCACTTTTTGTTGTGAATAGCTGCTTTTACAAAACACTTAGTCAAAATTATTGGATTGTAAAGAGATTCTTTACATTGATTAACTAGCAATTTAATTTCCTCTAAATTTAAAGCGGCAAGTTTGCATCCTATTTTTCTTCCACTTTTAAAAAATATTTTTAATCCAGACAACAGTGAAGGATATACATTTTTAATGTCTATTACACCTGACCCGCTTAAAACAATTTCCATTTCCTTACCACATGGGATTTTTGCGGCTTTCTCCAAGCTCGCAACTTTAAATATAAGTTCTCCATTTTGATGTGTAAGTAGGTATCCCCATCCTCTAAGCTGCTTTCTCAAATTCTTCACCTAAAAGCTTTTGTAGAAACTCTTGAAAAGAAGATAATTCAAGGTAAAGATTATATGCCTCAAACATTTTTGAGTTTAAGTCAATGAGAGAAAATAAATTAACTAGTTTTGAAACTACAGACCTTAATTTTGGATCCAGTTTGGGGACCATTATCCTTGCTATATGTTTTATGCTCTTAGGCTTAGGAAACTCTTTTAACATCGATAAAACTTCACATTGATGGAGAAAAATGTTTCTCAGCTTTGTTAATACATCTATGGTGAGCCCGCTATAGCTTCGTTTGATCATTAATTTTTCCACTTCACGTAGTCCCCTCTCAGCAACTTCAAATTTCCTCTTAATTTTTTCATATATGTGATGCTTATCCCAAATTTCGCATGCAACCTTAGACTTTGAAACCAGAAGCTCCACATCTAAGGATTTAACTTTTTCAAACAGAGCTTCACTGTAGGTTGAGAACCAAACTCTGTCAACAAGTTTCAAAAACCCCAACTCTTTCAATATTAACCTAGTTTTCCTACTTTCTCCAAGTATAATTGCAAAAATCCACCATCTCCCCCTACTCCATTTTTCTACGGCTTTTTCACCCGCCTCAGTAAGATGATACTCTCCATTCCTTTCGCGAATATACCCTCTTATAGCTAAATCTTTCATTACTTCTTCAGCTTTTTCCCGACTAATATTTAAAGAGTTTGAAACCTCTAAGGGAGTTAAAGAACGATGCTTAACGAATAAAGATAAAACTCTATCTTTAAGACGGTTAATTATAGAAACCATGCTTTTCCCCTATACTCTTCTGGAGGTTCTACACCAGAAGCTACAAACTGAACTATTCTATGAGCGTATAAAGTACTTATAGGGTACTTTGAAGATCTAAAACCAGATGCCCAGTGAAGTTCGCTCAACCAATAAACCTCCTTAATAACCTCTTTTATATCGTGTTCACAGTTCTCATCTACAACCTCTATTTTCAAAGGTCTAACTAAACCTAGAGGAGAATGAAAAGAAAACTCTGGAAACCCACTGGTAGCAACTATACCCCTGTAATAGTCTAAAATTATTGTAAAACCTTTATCAGGAACCCCGTAACTGCCATGAATTGACTTAAAGATCTTAGGTGTTCCTCCTTTCTTCACAGCAATGACTCTAAAACTATAATCCTTTGAAAGCATATTTTCATTAACTAAATTGTTCAAAGCTTTTTTAATCCCATCAATAATCTCTTGACTGGGCATTCCCTCGCAGTGAAAAGTAAAATCTCGAACTTCTTCTTCGCAAACAAAACTTTTAAGTTCACTCTTAATAACAGACGAAATATACTTCGCCCCTAAGGAATCAACTGTAGAATACGACCAATTAAATGTAAACCTATTTTTCATTGAAAGAACAGACATACCTGTAACAATTTTCCCATCCAAGGTTCTTCTTACATCAAGGCCGACAACGAGTCCAGAAAAAGTTGGCTCAGATAAAATCCAAGGTACCCCTCCAACCTTACTATACACACTTAAAGCAAGGTTAAAAAGCACATAAGGGTTATCCCTTAAATTTTTCACCGTAGAATACTCTAACATTTGACTGGGAATACCCAACTTAGCAATTTCCCTTTTCAAAGGCATATAAGGATCATCATCGTACTCAACCAGCATATCATCAGGAACAACAACAAGAACCAAATCACATTTAGGTATACGAGAAACATTTGAAGTTAAATCCTCCTCTGATACAACAGAAACGACTCTAGGGTCTTCTGGAAGAACAACATTAAACCACTTCTCCATACCATTAAAAATACCTTTACCATCCTTTAAATTACAATATAGGTTCAACACGTCTTCAACATATTCCTCACACGATAAAATAGAAATATTTATGTCACTAGGCCCATAATAAGGCCCAAAACCAAGCTTAAAACCGTCAAAAGGCGTTATAGCAGTTCCACGCCTCAGTTTTAAAACAGGTCTAGGCAACATTATACCCTTCAACCAAACTCCACCTCCAAAGGCTTTCTATCAAACTCTACATCTAAAAAACCAAGACTAACAGGAGAAACTACGTCAAGGTATTTTTTAGATAAAGATATAACACCTTTCGCCGGAATTTGCATTAATCGTTGAGCTTCACGGGATAAACCCATAGCTTTCAAATCTTCCAGCCGGTAAATGATCTTCAAAAGTGAAGGAAAACTAAACATTCTATTAGATCCTCTAACCAGTTCAAAAACAGGTTCACCTTCAGAAATACTCTCACATGTGTCAGGAAAGAAGTCTAAAACATATTGAAGAACTGTTTTTTCACCTAATTCATCAATTTTGCTGTAAGGATGTATATCGCTTCGAATACCAGCTATAACAGCAGTTTCACCGTAGGGAGTTTGATGAACTCGTCTACCAACCAACTTAACCTCGTTACGCAAGACCTCCAACCTATCTCTACCATACATATCCCACACACTCTTCTTAGCAACAACTCTATGTCTAGGATGAATATACAAAGCGAGGTGGCCGTCAAACAAAAGATCAACAGAAAACTCGAAGCCAGGAAGAACAGAAATAACTTCGCTTTCAATTATACTTCTTTTCTCGAAGACTTCTCTGCCGGAAACATAAAACTTTCCTCTTAGCTTCTCTCTAATTTCTCGTGAAACCAGTCGCTTAAGAAAATCAACAGCAAAACGATTCCCTAACTCAACACTGTTAATCCCTTCAAACGTTAAACGCATCCACCCATATTCTTCAACATTAATAAGAAACTCTTTCTGAACGTCCCCACCTCCAAGAACTAGGCAACCAACCCTAGAACCACTAATCCTACCAGCCAGAATATCGAATTCCCTGTACAAACTTTTACAAATCAAACTAAGTATACGATACCCCTCCCTTCTATCTAATCCCTCTTCAAGATCAACTTTATAAACAGCAACGCAAAGTTCAGGCAATACATCCCTCGATAAGAAACAGGAAACAACATGATAAAACTCACCAGTAAAACGTTTCAACAATTCTCTCTCCAAGAGATATGCAGCCCTAGCAATGACTCCATAATCTTCAGCACTGGACTTCGATGAGAAAACAGTAATTTTACTACCTTTATCAACAATTTTAACATTTTCCAAACCGAAACTGTGAAAACACTTCTCCCGAACAAGTCTTAAAACTTCAGGAACAAGTTTTTCAACACGGTCACCAACAACTTCCCTAAACGCTTTCACATCCAATTGAACCAAAACATTATTCCACCTAGACGAAAAATATACCTTAAGAAACTTCACAATACACTCCTCCTCAAGCCAACCCCGTAAACAATATATAAAAAGTTCATTAAAAAGGAGACTCTCATAAAAATGCTCTACATGATCGTATACGATATAAAAGAAGACAAAATAAGAGACAGAGTAAGAAAAACACTTAAAGACCTAGGAGGAACATGGATACAGTACTCGGCCTTCCTAATAGAACTAGGAACACCAGAACTACAAAAAACAATGCGAAAACTTGCCCAATTAATCGCAAAAACAGAAGGAGACATAAGATTCATACCACTATGCAAAAAAGACCAGCAACGAACAATCCATCTAAAAAACAGAAAACAGGTAAAAGAAACATCAGAAACAGTAATTTAACCAATAAACTCTTTACCATAAAATTCCCACTACCCAACCAGTTCTAACACATAGAACACAAATACGACAATAACGCTTTCAATATAAACTCAGGATAATATGTAAAATACGTTACTGAATATCTTATAAATAAATTTTATGTCAGCATGTTATCATAAAATTATTCAATAATGCTAATATATTATCATAATCGGTGAAAAATATGCGGTTAATAGAACTCGCTCAGCAAAACCCTTGGTGGAAATACGAGAATAAATTCTCAAGCAAAGATGTTGACCTTAGGAAGATATCTTTCCTACTTAAAAGAAAATCTATAGAAATCACTCCTAAAAACATCTACATAATTAGAGGAATCAGAAGATGCGGAAAAACCGTTTACTTAAAAATTTTAATTAAAAATTTGTTAGTAAGAAAATATCGATCCTAGATCAATAGTTTACATTTCATGTGACAGACTTGCATCGCGAAGAGAACTATACAACATAATTAAAAACATTTACGTAAAAAACATGGACAAAAACAAAATCTACATATTTTTAGATGAAATAACATATTTACCCAACTGGTTCCTAGTTCTCAAAAACATCGCCGAATCACCATGGATAGGTAAATTAGCAATAGTTGCAACAGGTTCCAGCCCAATAAAAATAAGGGAAAAAACAGAACGATTACCTGGCAGAAGAATCGAAGGAAACGAGTATTATATGAAACCCTACACATTTAAAGAATTCATCATCAACGTAGCAAAACGTCTCATCAAAGAAAAAATCGTTGAAAAACTAGTAAACACAGTAAAAAAGCTGAATTTCCCTCCAGACCAACCAGATATACATCATCTTGAACCATTTATAGAAGAAATAAACTTCTTACTAGAAACATATTTAATCACAGGTGGATTCCCAGAACCAATTACAAGCTATCTTCAAAACAGAAAAATAAATGAAAACATCTTCGAAACAATCATAAGAACATGCCTAGGAGAAATATCAAAAACAGGGAAAAGCGAGGCAACAGCCATAGGAATATTAAACTACATATTGGAGAACATTAGCAGAAGAACAGATTACATAACAATAGCAAGAAAAATAGGCATCCACCACGAAACAGTAAAAGACTACCTTGAAACCCTGCAAAACTCTTTCATGATATACGTCCTCCACTGCTGGAATCTAAACAAAAAAACACATGCACCAAGAAAACAAAAGAAAATCGCCATATCAGACCCATTCCTACACCACGCACTACTCAAATACCTAAAAGGATTCGAATGGAACGACCTCCTAGACGAAATAGAAAGAAGAAAACCCGCACTAATAGAAAGCCTCGTAATATCCCACATAGCACAAGTAGAAGAAAAACCACACATCAAAGAATGGTGGACATACCTAGGCTACTACTACTCAAATAACAAAGAAATAGACATAGTCTACAAAAAAGACAACAAATTTACAGGAATAGAAATAAAATACGAAGAAACAATAAAAACACGCAAAACCCCCATAAAAACAATAACGCTAAGCAAAGACCAAGTAGAATACCAAAAACAAATAATACCCATCAGTCTCTTTCTGGCAGGACTAAAAAAGTCAGGAAAAAACATATGAAAATCAAAACTCTTTCTTACGAAAACCAATATCAGACCAAAACATAGTTTTAAGTCAACACTTTAAACAATATTTCCATTATAGATATTTGGAAAATTATATTATTTTGGTTATATACTTATGGGTATATAACCATGAGTATGAGGAAATTCGTCGTTGGAAGAAGCGAAACTGAGATTATTAGGAAACATCATAGTTGGGTTCTAGTTTACGGTAAAAGGAAA
>JAEOSG010000136.1 GCA_016840485.1 Candidatus Baldrarchaeota archaeon | reverse complement strand
GCAAATACCAACCCTCTAAAGAAGACAAAAAATACTAGCATTCTATAAAGACAAACTTAAAACATACCTCCGCTCAATACGGCTCTTTAACAGATTCAGTTAATTTCTCCTAACAGAATATTGTGGTAAATTTAAAAGCGGAAATCAGCTATTTTTAAAAACAAACATTATTAGGTAATTTATGAATGGTGACGTTTGCTGAACCTAATAAAGGATTGTTTGTGCGATGCAAGAATCTGAACTATATATCCTAGTAAGCGACTTCGTTGAGAAAAAGTATGGATGCTTTTTTGTAACCGTTGAGGCAGGCAAACAAGGCATAGGCTCAGTAGATGTTTTCGGGGTTCGTTATACAAATCGAGAAAAATCTGAAATTGAAACCATTGGAGTTGAGGTTAAGACAAATATGGTTTCTCCCTGCGCTGATTTCGGTCAAGCAAAAGGTTATTCCGTATTTTGCCATAAGACATATTTTGCTTCAATCGACGAATTTAACAGAGATCATTTAGAAATCGCAAGACATCTTGGCATAGGGCTTGTCCAAATAAAACGCACAGACTCAAATTTAGTCTGTGATGAAATTTTGGAAGCGCCTGCGAGTAAGCCGGTAAAAAAATTGCTGGATTATGTGCTGGAAAGCAAAAGTATTTACCAATGCGAAACTTGCAAAGTCTTCAGAAGCTACAAAGGAGATTTTACGGAAGTAACATCCTTGAACAATATCAGCAAATGGACAATAAGCCAAATCAAGAATGGCAAAGCATTACGAATAAAATACAAGGACGGCAAAAAGGAGTTCTATTGTAATGAACATGCTAAAATTAAACTGGGAATAAATGAATAACTCGAATTTGATTTTACTTAACAAACGTCATTCTTAATCATTGTTCTTTTAGTCATCGCTAATAGCATGTTGCAGTTAAGCGAAATGGGAGAAACCATTTAAAACATGCACTTGACAACTGTCTGTGGTTTTCTATTGCAGACAGAAGTTTACCTCCGTGCAAGCGTACGAACTTTCCGTTGGACATTACTTACAGAAAATCTGGAAAAGAATTGTTAGGATTGCTAATAGCATGATGTATGGTATGGTTGGTTCTGTGATTGTTTTAATACTTATTGGAATTAAGTATCCGTCCACCGGAACTGTTGCCACTGCTATGCGGTAGCGTCTGATTGGGCTGTGTTGCCTTTAGAGTCTGTTACTTTTAAGTATACGTTGAATATTTCCAAAAGAAAGGAATGAAATGGCACGTTAACATTCTTACAATAATAAAATTTTAGGTTTTATAAATCCAAAAATGGAGAGGCGAGAAAGCTATTCATGTAGAGCATGTGTTTGTAGACATTTAAGATTTTGAATTTTCTGCGTTACACAAGTTTTATAAGGTTTTATCTTAAAATAATGAGCATTGTGATGGTGAATATGGCAGAAAAAATGCAGATGATAATTGCGGTCTTGGTTATTATTACTCTTCTAATTTCTGCTGGGGCCTTGATTTATATACTAACAATAACTAGCAACTTGGCAGAAATGAGCGAACGATTAAGTGCAATAGAAGACGCTCTTCCCGGTCTTGTTCCCGCACAAAATATAACCTTAAGGGTTATCGGGCCTTGGGCCGGCAAAGAAATGGAAGCATTTCTACAGGTTTTGGAAGAGTTTGAAAATCAAAATCCTGGGATAGAGACCGAATATGTAATCTATAGGGCTGAACAGCTAGCCACGCTTTTACCGTTGCAGTTTCAAGCAGCAATGACTCCTGGAGACGTCATAGCTACAGCTTGGGGATGGTTTATCGCGGAACAAGGTGAGGCAGGACATCTTCTTGAGCTCAATGATTTGGTAAACGAAACCGACTACATCAGCGGAATATTTGATCCCGTGAAAGTTGATGGAACAATTTATGGCGCTCCGTTCACCGCTTCGGGTAAGCCTGGCTTCTGGTATCGCAAGTCATTTTTTGAGACGCATGGATTGACACCACCCGAAAACTGGACGGAATTTGTTGATTTGCTGGAGGATATAAAAGGAATATCTGGCATAGTTAATCCAATAGTCACAGGCGATGGAGTTGGATGGCCTATATCAGACGTTGTAGAACATTTCATAATAACATTCGGAGGACCAGAACTTCAACAAGATCTTATAGACGGCACAGTCAACTTTACAGACCCTCAAGTAAGAAGCATTTTCCAAGATAGAATAGTCTCCTTACTGGAAGCTGAATATTTCAGCGAACCAACCGAATGGACAGCGGCTGTTGATACATGGTGGGCTGGAGACTACGCCTTATACTTTATGGGAACTTGGCTCACAGGCATGGTTGATGACCCAACGGATTTAGGCCTCTTCGCTTTACCGGACTGTGAGGGTGCGGTTCTTGCAACTGACTACTGGATGATACCAAAATATACCCGACATTTAGAAGAAGCCAAAAAGCTTCTTACCTTCCTAACTGGTGTAGAAGGCCAGACAGTTCACGTAGGGACGACTGCAGGGAAGTTTGCCACGCATTTAGAGGTGCCATTAGAGGCACACTGGGCGCCCATGCGAGATGTGATGGAAGCTATGTCAGCTGTGGAACCCGTGCCAGATATGGACGACACTATTGGTGGTGATTGGCAACCTCTCTTCTGGGACCAGTTACAGCTATTGTGGGTTGACCCCTCACAACTCGATGCGGTGCTACAAACTTTAGATGAAAATCATCCGGCGCATGCATAGAATGAAAAACAAAGTTGCCAAAAAGGTATCTCTTTCCCTCTTTTTTATACCTGCTATAATTCCAATGATAATTTTTGTAATTTTCCCCATACTTCAGACAATTTATATGAGTTTTCTATCGCCTAATGGCGAATTTGTTGGGTTAAATAATTACTTAGAAGTTTTGAATGAAAAAAATCCACAGTTTGCTATCGTAAATCTAGAAGGGTTTCCCAGGTTTCCTCCTTGGGGAGCATTAATTCACAATTTAGTATGGATAGCAATTCACCTTCCCATAACTACATTTTTTGGCCTTGCCCTAGCAATTATTTTGAGGGACGTGAAAGGTGCTTCAATTATAAAATCTGTGATTTTCCTAGGAATGGTTATGCCGATGATAGTGGGTGGAATAATAATCCGTTTCATGTTTACAGAGGGCGTTGGAATAGTTAACGGATTTTTCGATCTGATAGGATTAAAAGGATTGACAAAGACATGGGTTACATACCCGGACACTGCACTGTTTGCTCTGATTTTTGGCTCAGTTTGGCTATGGACAGGTTTCAGCTTAATCCTTTATTCCGCAGGACTAGCGGCAATACCTAAAGATTTTTATGAAGCCGCAAAGATGGATGGAGCCTCACCTCTTCGGACGTTCTTTCGCATTACCCTACCTCTCCTTAAACCAGTTACAATAGTAGTTATTGCAATGACAATTCTTTGGGAACTTAAAATATTCGATATAGTTTACATGGCAACCATGGGCGGGCCTGGGAGCTCTTCAAATGTCCTGGCTCTTACGATGTACATATACTGGGCTTACGGCCTTGATTACATTAGGGCTTCAGTTGTTGCAGTCTTGCTAACAATTCTAACATTAGTCATCGCCGTTTGGCTAATTAGATATCTGGTGAGAAGATGAAGATAAGAAAATCAACTATTATAGTTCATGTAATAGCATGGTCGATTGCACTCTTTTGGGTTTTGCCTTTCCTAGGTGTTTTTATGGCTGCGATAAGACCATTCAAGGAGATAGTTTACGGGTGGTGGAGGTTTGAAGAGTTTAACCCGTCCCTTAATTTTTTTGCTGCCGCTTTAAACAATCCCTCTTATCCAATGAGTAGGGGTATTATCAACTCGTTCCTCATAGCTGTGCCAAGCACTATTATCCCATTACTTGTAGCCTCGCTCACAGCTTACGGATTTACTAGGTTTAGCTTCCCGCTCAAAGATTATTTGTTCATTGCTATAGTTTTCTTAATGTCAGTTCCGCAACAGATGATGGTTATACCACTATTTTCAATAATGAAAGACCTCGGGCTTCTAAACACGCATTTGGGTTTAATATTAATCCACTCGTCTTGGGGATTAGCCTGGATCATATTTTTCATGAAAAATTACTTCTCTATCTTGCCTGTTGATGTGGAGGAAGCTGCAATGGTGGACGGAGCATCCTATTTTAAAATCTTTTACAAAATAGTGCTTCCTATGGCTGTTCCCGCTTTAATTTCAGCGGCAGTTTTACAGTTTACATGGGTTTGGAACGATTTCTTCTTTGCTTTGATGTTTTTGTATGATCCTCATAAAATGGTTGCTACTCAATGCCTTTCAAATATGAAGGGAGAGCTTCATTTCGATTGGCAACTTCTTTCAGCTGGTTCCATAATAGTGATGATTGTTCCAGTTCTTATTTATGCTCTTTTACAGAAGTATTACATCAGAGGCATGATAGGCTGGGTGCGCAAAGGATAAGTTAAAATTTCCTTATTTTTAACACGATTACATTAGCTAATAACATTATAAATCTAGGACAAATTTTCTCAAATATCTCTGATAATATTTCGCTATGTTCTCCAAAGGTTTTGAATAATACGTTTTCTTCGAAACTCTTAACTTTCTGCTTTGAGCCTTTACCTTTAATTTCTTGGATGCAAATTCTTTAAGAACTCTAGCAGCTGGCTTGAGAGTTCCATTGCTTCGTGTCACTCCAAAGAACCTTTCATGAGACTTTTTATCCAAAGGAGGCTTTCTCCATAAGCTTTTATGGTAGTCAGCGAAGCACCACACCAACGCTCCTATAGAACCAGCATTATGGATTTTCTGCAAAGTTTCCTTAAAATACCAAGCTTGTTCATCTTCGGTTGCGAGATAAACTTGGGAATCTTTAATGGTTTTTTCCGAGTCCCCAGATAATGTAGGCGCTCCAAATTCTTCTACAATAATTGGTTTACCTCCTATAGATTCCGTTAAAATGCATAAAAAGGGAAGCATAGCAGAGTCCAGAGGGGTTCTAACCCACTTTGAATATGCAGAGTATCCATGAACCACCAAGTAGTCACATACACCGCCAACTATCCAAGGATAAAATTTAGTGTCAATCTCTAAATCCTCAACATGCGTACCAAGAATTATTGGATGAGAAGTATCTAACTTTCTTATCTCTTTTGTAAGCAAAACAATCCATTTCTGAAGAAGATCTACAGTCTTTGGTACGCAAAGATTGCTAATTTCGTTTGATATATCCCAGCCCCATAATGCTGCATGATTACAAAGCTTCTTAACAACCGATTTAACTTGGAGCTTTTGAGCTTTCAACATGAAATCGTCGCTGTACATATCCTTGATCTGATAGCTGTTAATTTGAAGATTAGTTATGGTTGGATAGTATCTTATTCCTTTAGGGATTGTTGTGTGTTTATCAAGTGCCCATTCAGGAATCCAGTTTACCCCGCTCATATGTCCCGTGAAAAATGTGATTATAAGCCTTAACTGGTTTTCAGCAGCTATGTCACATACTTGCGCCAACTTTCTCAACGCGCTTTGACTCACATAGTCCGGATAAGGCTGAAAATCTTCCCACACCAGAAATATTCGAACCAAATCTAAACCTAGTTCCTTTATAAGTTTGAAATCATCCTCAACTTCTTTTGTGTCAAAATTTTTCCACCAGTACATAGCCTTTTTTGCAGGCCAATAATTAACTCCAAGGAGAAACTTGTTTATTTCCATTTAGAAAACTCCTGTCAATATACTATGTTCAGCCTAAACTGAGGTGGGCGATTATGTAAGTGCCTTACCGGTTTTTTTATCGAACAGGTATACTTTTTCCGCTGGGAATTCAACCCAAAGATCTTTTACTCCTTCAATTTTAAAATCTGGGTTCACTACAGCTTTAATAATATAGTCTCCTATGCGCAAGTCAAGTATCATCGAATCTCCAAGAGGTTCGGTTGTATATAGGCTTGCTTTGATCAAATTTTTCTTTGCCTTCTTTTCTTGATAAACGCCTATATCTTGAGGTCTTATACCTAAGATAACCTCATTTGAAGTAGCCGTTTCGGTCGCTTCTAAAAGGTCTTTTTGTAATGGATAGGTGAATTCCTTTGCATCTAGAACACCTTCAGGTGTTAAGGTACATTCAAAGAAGTTAGTTGGCGGGCTGCCGATAAAACCGGCGACGAATACATTGGCTGGGTGGGAGTAAACTTCTGTTGGAGGGGCGAATTGTTGTAAAACACCCTCATTAAGTATAGCGATTCTGTCGCCCATTGTCATAGCCTCTACTTGATCGTGGGTAACGTAAATTGTAGTGACTCCTATTTCTTTTTGCAGTTTTTTGAGCTCAGCCCTCATGTAAACTCTCAATTTAGCATCTAAATTGCTTAGGGGCTCATCCATTAAGAAAGCTTGTGGTTCTCTTATGATCGCTCTACCCAAGGCTACCCTTTGCTGTTGGCCTCCACTAAGTTGCCCAGGTTTTCTGTCGAGAAGGTTTTCTATCTTTAATAGTTTTGCTACTTTTTGAACTCTTCTTTTTATTTCATCTTTTGGAACTTTGAAATTTTCTAGAGGAAAAGCTAAGTTTTTAAAAACTGTCATGTGGGGATAAAGCGCGTAACTTTGAAAAACCATAGCTACATTTCTATCTTTTGGATCTAAATCGTTAACAAGTCTATCCCCGATGTATATTTCGCCTTCATCTGGAGGCTCAAGCCCCGCGATGCATCGAAGAGTAGTGGTTTTACCACATCCAGAAGGTCCCAAAAGAACGACAAACTCTTTGTCTTTCGCTTCAAGATTCAAATTGTCAACTGCTTTCACTTCGCCAAACCTTTTAGTAAGGTTAATAAGACGTACTCTTGCCACTTCATACACCAATTCAGAAATGTTGTTAACGCGTAAATATATTTTGTCTGAATAACCCTTTTAACACTGCGACAACCCTATAACTGATATGAAGTGAAATTATGAGTGTTGTTTCAGTTTGTGACATACCTCTTGAAAAATACAAAGAGGTGGTTGGAGAAAAAAAGGTAATAGAAATTGAATCAATTGCTGAAAAAATATCCAGCCAAACAGTTTGTCATATAAATTCCACATCTCATGGCGGAGGAGTGTCAGAGATTCTTCATAGACTTGTTCCCTTAATGCGAAGTGTTGGGATAAAAGCTGAATGGAAAGTAATTAAAGGTTCAGATAAATTCTTTCGTATAACTAAGACACTCCACAATGGATTACAAGGAATGGAAATCTCTCTAACCGATGAAATGAAAAGAACATACCTTTATACGAATGAGGAGAATGCTAAAGAACT
>JAEOSG010000040.1 GCA_016840485.1 Candidatus Baldrarchaeota archaeon | reverse complement strand
GCTAAAATTTTATCCGAAAAAGATAAAAAACGGATAAAATCTTCCTTTAATAGAAGATTAGACCCATCAGGAAACTTGTATTTACGTTTTGATAAGCAAGAAGCATACCTAGGCAAAGCAGTTTTAACAGAAAGTGGAGACAGTATACGTGTAAAAATAGCTTTTACTTCCCATCCTTTAGAACTTAACAAAATTTTAGGTTTTTGCAAAGAAATCGGACTGGTGACGTAATTGAAAAAATACGTAGATATGTACGTGAGCTCATCTATTTTTCACTCTGAAAACCAAATCGATAAAATATTGCATATCATATCGGAACTAGGATACGCAATTATTTGCATATCCCTTAACAAAGACTCTAGTGATCTTTTCGAGAAAATAAAACGAAAATCAGGAGATTTCGGTCTAGAAATTTATCGAAGAATGGATCTTTTACCAAAAAATGTTCAAGAATTAAAAGCTAAACTACGTCAAATTCGAAGAAAATTTGAAATCATATCGGTCAGGTGTATAGATAAGAAGATATGCGTAGCAGCTGCTAGAGATCGCAGGGTCGATATATTAAACTTCCCAACTCTTGAATCGCTAAAAAATTTCACGGAATCAACAGCTAATTTAGCTGCAGAAGGAGATACAGCTATCGAAATCTGCCTTAAAACTTTTTTAAATGTAAGGGGAATAAGAAGAGCCAGGCTCATTACCGAATCGAGAAAGGCTGCAAAAATTGCTTTAAAAAAGGGAATTAAAATAGTGATAGATAGCGGCGCGGAGAACATTTTTGAAATGCGAGGTCCCCAAGAACTATGCTCGCTGGGTTATTTACTAGATCTTCCTGAAGAATACATTGACCTAACAGTATCAGAAATACCCTTTAACATCATCAAAACAAACCTGTCAAAATTATCCGCTAATTTTGTTCTTCCAGGTGTTGAAATAGTTGATGTGGAGGAGAAAAATTGGTCAAAGAAGAGAGAAACAGATACATAGTCTTCAAAATATATTCAAACAGCGATGTTTCGAAGGAAGATTTAGCCAAAGACATCTGGAGAACTTTGTTAGCAATGTATGGAGAATATGGAGCAAGTAAAACAAATTTTTGGTTAATTGAATATGATAAAAATACTAAAAAGGGCATAATAAGATGCACACACACGACAGTTAACATGATGCGTACAGTTCTAGCGTTCACAACCAAGATAGCAGAAACACCAGTCATAATAAAAACATTAGGAATATCCGGTACAATAAAAGCTGCAAAAGAAAAATTTTACTGAGCCTTGAACGAGACATTTGACCAATATAGATCACAATATGAATTAAAAGGTTTAAATAAAGCCCGATTCAAGATAATTAACAACTAAATTACACCAAAAACCTTAAAACTACATTAAATATTTATTTCTTGGAGATGATGACGCCGTCCCAGACAGAGTCATCGCAATGATGAGCTCGCGACGATCGTGATCCGCCATATTTTATAAAAAGCCTTCTACGTTTCTACAATCTCTACGTTATGTATTTTCCCCTCAAAGAATTGCCAGGCTGCTATTTCATAATTCTCTTCTCCTAAGACCCCAATTATTAACCAAACCACTGGATTTATTTCCATGTATTCTATATCGATTGCTGAGGGTTGTGGAGAAGCAGGATGTGAATGAAATATGCCAATGATATCTTCTCCTATTTTTTCAACTTCCATATAAGTTTCATAGAGAATTTTAGGATCTATTGAAAAACGGATAGATGATTTAGCCATATTGGGTGTAAACTTTATTCTTTTAACTATTACGACTTTATTTTTGACTACTCCGATCAACAAGCCGCAAATCTCAATATTAGGGGTCTTTAAAGCTTCTTCAACTATTTTTTCCAAATAATTCTTGGGGATAATTATTTTTTCTATTTTCTGCATGGCTCCTACTCCTGAAGAAGATCCTTGAGTATTAAATATGTTTCAACGTTTCTTGTTTCTCCCAAAACTTCCAGTTTTTCTTCTAAAAATCTACTTAAAGCACTCAAATCCTCAACGTTAATCTTTAGCAATAAAATTGTTCGACCTGCTAGGAAATATGCTTCTGATACCTCTTCCATGTCTCTAAGCTTCTCAACTAACTTGCTGGTTTCCTTAACGTCTATAGGTACGCTAATAAACGCTTGAACACTTTTTCCTATTTTAACGGGATCTATTACAACCGTAAATCTTCTTATTACACCCTCTTTAATCAGCTTCCTGACTCTTCTTCTAACTGTTACCTCCGTTCTTCCAATTTCCTCGGCTATTTTTCGATAACTCATTCTTCCATCTCTTTTTAATAGTTCGATGATTTTTTTATCTATTTTATCTATCTTTACCACTTTTTTCACCAACACTATGAGTATAAACTGTTCAAGAACAATTATGGTGTCAAGCGAAAAATTAATTTTACATCTTTATAGGTTTCTCATACACTAAATTCTGGATAGGTGTTAAAGATGTATCATAGGAAAATGGCATATGGTAGTATAGAAAACGGGTTAATCAGAACGACTATTATCTCCATAGTTGTAGTCGTTCTGTCTTTGACCTTTATATTTGGGTTCTGGGGTGATCTATTCCCATTTAGTAAAGTTGCAGAATTTCTTACGAACATAAACTCTAAGCTGCTCGACGCGGTAGAAATAATATTACTTATACTAACATATGCTTTTGCTTTAATTTTTGTAGCAATGATAAGGGAGTGGATGAGAGAAGTTGCAGGGTGGATAGAGGTAATTGGGCTCGGAGTAATAGTAGTGATCTTAGCAGGCGTTTTATTTTCATGGATCCATGCTTTAATCACATTTGTTGGCTGTGCACTACTTGTGACCTATCTTTACTTCGTTCAGAAAGAAGAATGACACAAAATTTATAACCTCCAGAATATAAATCGGTTAGACTAATACGAACTCTTCACGCCAAATTTTGACGTAAAGTCAATAACTTTTTACTTTCCTAAATCTTACATTATATGGGGGATAATATATGTTCACACCCGGATTCGGATATGATCGTGCTATAACAATATTTAGTCCTGACGGTAGATTATTTCAAGTTGAATATGCTTTAGAAGCCGTGAAACGTGGCACAACAGCTGTTGGAGTAAGATGCCCTGAAGGAGTAGTTTTAGCAGTAGAAAAAAGAATAGTTCCATTACAAGAATCCGTAGAGAAAATATTTATTATTGATGACCACATTGGTACCGCAATTGCTGGGTTAACATCAGATGCAAGAATCTTAGTAGCTGAAGCTAGACTTCAAGCACAACTTAACAAATTAAATTATGATACTCCAATACCCGTTGAAATTTTAACTAAAAAAATCGGAGATTTAAAACAACTATATACTCAACACGCAGGAGTAAGACCTTTTGGAGTATCTCTTCTAATTGCAGGCGTAGACGAATACGGTCCGCATCTATATGTAACTGATCCATCCGGAACGTACTGGGGTTATAAAGCAACAGCAATTGGCGCCGGAGCATCTTCAGCCATGGAAGTACTCGAAAAAGAATATAAAGACGACCTAAACATAGATTCAGCTATTTTATTAGCGCTAAAATCTTTAAAAAAGGCAATGGGTAGCGAATTTGACTCCAAAAAGGTAGAAGTCGCTGTAGCACTAATGAAAACAAAGAGATTTGAAAAACTTTCGCCAGAAGAAGTTGAAAAGTACCTTCAAAAGCTTAGCGAGTAAAGGTGAGAAACATTGAGCGAGATTAGAGGCGAAAAGTGGGTTAGACTTGAAAACGCTATTATAGCAAGACTTGAAACACAAGGAACACGCTTCGAAATAATTGTAGACCCTAAATTAGCATGGGAACTAAAAGAAGGTAAAGACGTTGATATAAGAGAGGTATTGAAAGGATACATAATTTTTGAAGACTTGAAACATGGAAAAAGAGCTTCTGAAGAAAAATTAAGAGAAGCTTTTGGAACAGATGACATTTTCGAAATTGCAAAAATAATTATCAAAAAGGGACAACTACAATTAACTGCAGAACAAAGAAGAAAAATGATTGAAGAAAAGAAGAAAAGAATAATTGACCTCATTTCGAAGTATTGTATCAATCCTCAGACAGGCCTTCCGCATCCTCCTGTGAGAATCGAAAAAGCATTAGAAGAAGCCAAGGCAGCGATAGATCCATTTAAAGACCCTGAAATACAACTAAAAGACATTGTTAAAGCATTGCAGCCAATTATACCCATTAGAATGGAGATGGTAACCCTCAAAATCAGGGTTCCAGCTGTTTATACGGGTAAAGTTTACGGATTAATAGTTAACACTGGTAACTTACTTGAGGAAAGATGGTTAGCGGATGGATCGCTTGAAGCGCAAATAGAGTTGCCAGCAGGAGTTAAGGTGGATTTCTTAGAAAAAATAAATAAAATTACGAAGGGACAAACAAGGGTTGAGGTTGTTAAAAAGTTTTAGCAGGTGAATAAAATGCCAATATATTTTCAAAGTAAGGATATAGTTTTGCCAGGAGATCTTCTGGCTGAGGGAGACTATAAGGCTGGCACGGGTACCTTTAAAGAAAATTCTAAAATATATTCTGCAGTTATCGGGTTATTTGAGATTCGAGGAAAAATACTCCGTGTAATTTCTCTTGAAGGCACTTACATTCCAAGACCAAATGACGTTGTTATTGGAAAAATTGTAGATGTTTCCCCAACAAACTGGAAAGTCGAAATAAGAGCTCCATATCTCGCAAATTTACCTGCAGCAAATTATTTTGAAAAACCAATAGATCCGTTAAAGGAAGACATTAGAAGACATCTAAATGTTGGCGACATAATCGTAGCAAAAATAGTATCTTTCAATAGAACTCAAGATCCCCTTTTAACTACTAAAGAAAGAGGTCTCGGTAAGCTTAGAGGTGGAAGAATAATTGAAATGGCATGCACAAAAATACCGAGACTTATCGGTCGTAAAGGTTCCATGGTAAACATGATTAAAGAGGAGACTGGTTGTAGAATAGTAGTCGGCCAAAACGGAAGAGTATGGGTTTCATGTAAAAAACCCGAATATGAAGAACTAATTGAGAAAGTAATTAGAAAAATCGAGTTGGAAGCTCACACATCTGGACTTACAGATAGGGTAAGAGAACTTATAAGAAGAGAAAAGGAGAGGTTAGAAAAATGAAGATTATTAAACACGAGATACCCGAGAAATTAATTACCGAAGATGGTATAAGAACAGATGGAAGAAAACCTCATGAACTTAGACCAACAAAACTTGAAGTAGGAATTTTAAAAAGGGCTGATGGATCAGCCTATATAGAACAAGGAAAAAATAAAATAATGGTTGCTGTATATGGGCCAAGAGAACTTCATCCAAGGCATTTAGCCATACCAGATAGGGCTCTCTTAAGATGTTTTTATAGAATGGCGTCCTTTTCGGTTCAGGAGAGAAAAAGCCCAGCCCCAAGTAGAAGAGAAATAGAATTATCAAAAGTTATTAGAGAAGCTCTAGAACCGGCTATATTCCTAGAAAGGTTTCCGAAAACAGCAATAGATGTTTTCATAGAAGTACTTCAAGCAGATGGAGGAACAAGATGTGCCAGCATAACAACAGCAGCTCTTGCCCTAGCTGATGCGGGAATACCAATGAGAGATCTGGTTTCAGCTGTAGCGGTTGGGAAAGTAGATGGACATATAGTCCTAGATATAAATGACTTAGAAGACAAATACGGCGAGGGGGATATGCCAACTGCTATAATGCCTCGAAAAAAGGAAGTTACACTTATTCAACTTGATGGGCGGTGGACGCCCGAAGAATTTAAACAAGGATTTGAACTTGCAATAAAAGGTTGTGAACAAATATATCAGCTTCAAAGAGAAGCTCTAAAAAGAAGATATCTTGAAATAAGAGAACAAGCAGCAAAGGAGATGGAGGAACGTGCAGAAAATCCATAAAATAGTATCAGAAATAGAAAAAGAAAGCATATTATCACTTGCCGAAAGAGGAAAAAGAATAGATGGAAGAGGATTAGAAGACTTTAGGGAAGTATCGATTGAAGTTGGTGTTGTGGAAAAAGCTGAGGGATCAGCCTATGTAACCTTAGGTGACACAAAGATCATGGCCGGAGTTAAAGTAGAAATAGGAGAACCTTTCTCAGACACCCCCAACAAGGGTGTATTTACCGTTAATGCTGAATTTGTTCCACTTGCATCACCACTCTTCGAACCTGGACCACCTGACGAGGATGCCATAGAGCTCGCTAGAGTAGTTGACAGAGGCATAAGGGAAAGCGAAGCAATAGACTTAGAAAAGTTATGTTTAGTTCCGGGAGAAAAGGTTTGGATAATCTTTATAGATATATATATTCTTGATCATGCTGGAAATTTGTTTGACGCTTCAGCTCTCGGAGCTATTGCAGCTCTCCTAAATACAAAAATACCTGAAGTAAAAGTTGAAGATGGAGAAATAAAAGTACTAGACAAATGGGTACCTTTACCAGTTAGAAAAATACCAGTTTCAGTAACGTTTGCCAAAATAGACGACAAACTTATCGTAGATCCATGTATCGAAGAGGAGCATGTAATGAATGCAAGACTCACAATAACTATGGATGAAGAAGACAATATTGTTGCAATACAAAAAGGTGGAGCAGGAACATTAAAAGTAGAGGATGTTTATAAAGCTATTGAAATAGCTAAAGTAAAAACAAAAGAGTTCCGCGAGAAAATACCGAGAGGTGGCTCCAATGGGTAGAACAAAGAAAGTTGGAATAACAGGGAGATTTGGCGCAAGATACGGGTCAACCATAAGAAAAAGGGTAAGAGAAATAGAAGAGAAAATGAAACGTCCACATAAATGTCCAAAATGTGGAACTAAAGCCGTTAAACGAATTAGCGTTGGAATATGGCAGTGTAGAAAATGCAATCACACCTTCACTGGAGGAGCCTACATACCAGTAACAGGGGTAGGAAAGGCAGTAGCACGGGCTGCACAAAGACAAGAAGCAAAGTAAAATGACAGTTCTAATAACCACATCACGTAGACCTACAAGAAGAACACGTTCTCTTTGTAATGACTTAGTAAAAGTGATACCAGGAGCAGTGAAAGTTAATAGAGGTAAAATGAGCATCAAGGATGTGGCCGCAAAAACCCTTGAATTAAATGCAAACGCAGCAATCATAATAAGTGTATACAGAGGCAATCCCGGGAAAATATGGTTTTTACAAGTCACTGAGCATTCATGCGGATGGGTTCCACCAGACATACTCCTAGCTGGCGTAAAACTACAAAGGGAATTCGGCTACTTTAAATTGTCACCTTTCCGTAAACTTGCTGTTACAATCTCTGAAGAAACTAAAGATGAATTAGAAAAATTAGCAAAAGCATTATCTAATATACTTAAAGTACCACTAATATATGTCTCGATTAGTCACAAAGAATTATTAAAGCAGCAAGTTAAAGATTTTGATGTAACACTTCACGTCGATAACGATCCACAGTTTAAAGCTGCCATAAAATTCATCCAAACTGTCGATGGGAAAGAAATAGGGCCACGTATTCGTATCAAAAAAATGTTTTGGCAAATAAAACGGGTGTTTAAAATTGAATAACTCTAACAGTGCATTGTTAGAAGTAACGTTCAAAGAAGAAAAATATGCACAAATAGCTTTTCAAGCAATTCTGCAAGAAACTACTAGGATGACTGGTTCAAGAAGTCAAAGTTCATTAACCGTAGAAAATAAAAAGCTAGTATTGAATATCCAATCAAAGGATCTTACTTCTCTGAGAGCTACATTAAATTCGTATTTAAAATGGTTTCTCATAATAAAAAACATACTTCAAATAGTTAAATCAGAAAAATTGAGGAGGAAGGATAAATGACAGAAGAATTACCCCCACAACTTCAACATCAAATCTTACAACTGCAACAAATACAGCAACAATTAGAACTTCTTACCATTAGAAGAAGACAACTGGAAGGAGAACTAAAAGAAACGGAAAGAGCTATTTCGGAGTTAGAAAAACTAGAACCTAACACTGTTGTATACAAATTTATAGGAGCAATTCTAGCGCAAGTAAACAAAGATAAACTTGTTGAAGAACTAAAAGACAAGAAAGAAACACTAGAGATGCAAATTAAAGTAGTACAAAGACAAGAAGAAAGAACTAGGAGTCAGTTAAAAGAACTTAGAGATAAGATTCAACAAGCCTTAGCTAAGCGAGGATCAAAAGTTGCGGGATAAAAGAAAACCCTACGATTTAATGCCAGAGGAACTTGAAGAATTATGTGAATTAGCTGAAAACATTGCAAGAAAATACATATTTGCAAAAGTATCCAAGAGTGATGTTACAAATTTTGTTACAGTCGTAAATATAGAAACAAAAGGCGATCAGTTAAACGTAGATGTGCAAATAGAACTTGATTTATTACCTTTCACTAAGTTTAATGCCGACATTTTAGCAAATGAAGCTGCAGATGAGGCAATAAAAGCTATAGAAAAAAGATTGAGGGAACTAACAGGTGAAAACCCAAGCTCTAATAAATTTTCTTAATACATGTTCTCCAAAGAGAATAGCAGTAATAGGACATAGAAATGCAGATCCAGATGCAATTTGCAGCATGTATGCGTTCTCATATTTTTTAAAGAAGCTGTATAAAGACATTAATGTTTCATTAATTGCTGAAGATGTTAACAAAGTATCCGAAAAGATAATATCCGAACTAAATATTAATATAGAGACAAACCTGCTCTTTAAACCAGACGTGATAGCACTAGTTGATGCAAATAACCTTATACAAATAGGGAAAATTAAAGATTTTATACCAGAAGACGTACCAATCATAATTATCGATCACCATACAGCTCATCCTGAGACAGACAAAATATCGCGATTTAAAATAATAGATGAAAAGGCAACATCTACTTCTGAAATAATTTACAAAATTTTAAAGGAAACAAGCTTGGAAATAGAGCCAAAAATTGCCTTAAGTTTACTAATAGGCATTCTATATGATACAAGAAGATTCACTTTAATAAGCAATGAAACATTTTCTATCGTGCTAGATCTTTTAAGAGCAGGAGCAAACTACAACAAAGCCCTTGAACTATTAAGAACAGCAATGGATAGATCAGAGAAAATAGCTAGACTAAAAGCAGCGCAAAGAGCTGCAATACACAAAATAGGGGACTGGATAATTGTAACATCTCATGTAAGTACATATGAAGCAAGTGCCTGCAGAGCCCTTCTAGATTTGGGAGCTGATGTAGCTTTTGTTGTAGCTGAAAAAGAAGACGAAGTACGAATAAGCGCTAGAGCAACACAAGAATTTTATGAAAAAACAGGTATAAGCTTAGCAAAAATCATGGAAAAAGTGGGACAAGTAATAGATGGCGTGGGTGGGGGGCATCCCACAGCCGCTGGGGCAAATGGGAACAAGAATGCTGAAGAAGGAATAAAAGTAGCCTTAAAAATTTTAGAAGAAGAAATAAGTAATCCCCCCTAATTCTCTACTCATTTTTGAGTAGAAAGTTTAAAATTTTTAGCACACTTTACGTTTGTCGAAAATTAAAAGCAGTGATCATCAATGTCTCTCATCAAAATAAAGAATCTTTCTTTCACTTACGCTAATGCGGAAGAACCCGCAATAAAAAACATAAATTTAACCATAGATAAAGGTGAATTCGTACTTTTGACGGGTCCTAGTGGTTGTGGAAAAACAACATTATGCCGTTGCTTGAATGGTTTAATTCCTCACTTTTATACTGGAGAAATGCAAGGTGACGTAATAATAGATGGTTTTAACACCAGAGAACATCCCGTATATGAACTTGCCCAAAAAGTTGGGCTGGTCTTCCAAGATCCAGAAAATCAATTAGTTTCTTTAAATGTAGAGAAAGAACTGGCCTTTGCACCGGAAAATCTTGGTTTACCAAGAGAGGAAATTAGGAAAAGAGTTGAAGAAGCGCTTCAACTTTTAAAAATAGAGCATCTCAGATATAAGGCTCCCTACGAACTTTCAGGTGGTGAACAGCAAAGAGTAGCTATTGCATCGGTTTTAACATTAAAGCCGAAAATACTTGTTTTAGATGAGCCCACTTCAAATCTAGATCCAAAGGGTGCAGAGCAAGTCTTAAAAACAATAAAAGATCTGAATGAAAAATTAAACGTAACAATTATACTTATAGAACATCGACTAGATCTAATTTTACCCTATACTACCAGAGTTATTCTAATGAATCGAGGAGAAATAGTTCTGGATTCTTCACCAGAAAAAGCTTTCTGTTCAAATATTCCAGAGGAGATAGGAGTCGATATACCAGTCTCCATTAAATTATATAACGAACTTTCAAGAACGGGTGTAAAATTTAACAAAGTTCCACTTTGCGCAAAAGATGCAGCAGAGCTATTGGCGGGGGTTATCAAATGATTGAAGTAATTGACGTGTGGTTTACTTATCCAGATGGAACAACAGCCCTTAGAGGCATATCGCTTAGAATCAGAGACGGAGAATCTGTAGCTATAATGGGCGAAAACGGTGCAGGAAAAACAACACTTGTAAAACATTTTAATGGCCTGCTAAAACCGGAAAAGGGATTAGTTCTGGTAGATGGAATCAATACTAAAGAAACATCCGTTGCAAGACTAGCCAGAAAAGTGGGACTTGTGTTTCAAAATCCAGATCATCAACTTTTCTCTACAACTGTTGAAGACGAAGTAAAGTTTGCATTAAAAAATCTCGGGTTCTCAAGCGAAGAAATAAAAGAGAGAGTAGATTGGGTGCTAAAATTTTTAGATCTAGAGAGGTATAGAGAAAGATCACCTCTATCTCTAAGCGGTGGTGAACGAAAAAGGGTAGCATTAGCATCAGTTTTATGTGTTAAGCCGAAAATACTTGTTTTAGATGAACCTACTATTGGACAAGATGCGAAGCAGAAAAGAAAACTTGGAGAACTTCTCAAGAAATACCAAGAAGAGAAAAACACGGTAATTGTAGTAACACATGATGTGGAATTTGCCTCAAAATATTTCAACAGAATCGTGGTAATGGCAAGAGGTAAAATAATAGCAGATGGACCACCAAACAAAGTACTCACAAATCCAACCATATTAGAAGAATCCTCCCTTTCTCCTCCTCAGGTAACGGTTCTATCCCATGAAATCGCAAAGAAAATCAACAATTTCCCTAAGGATATCGTTCTTTTCGACGAGTTGCTAAATGAAATCATCACAAGGATTAGGAGGTAGTTTAAATGCCCTATACCATGTTTAGTGCTTTCGAATTCAAACGAAAAGACACATATATTCATAAATTGGACCCTCGAACCAAAATGTTCATGACAGTAGTCTTTATGATTGCAGCGTTACTCTTCACAAATATAATCCCTTTGCTAATCACGTTTATCATTACCTTAATACCTATACTACTAGCAAAGTCTGTAGAGGAATGGTTAAATAGCCTAAAAGGAACCACAATTCTTTTGGTTTTCATATTAGTAATTAATAGTTTTATAAGGGATCTTAATTTTGCACTTGCTATGATACTTCGTTTAATAGTGTTGATTACAGCCTTTTCAGTCTTCTTTTTAACAACCCATCCCGATGATTTAGCTCAAGCTTTAATACAAATGAAAGTTCCTTTTGACTTTGCATTTGCCCTATCCATGGCAACGAGATATGTACCAACTCTAGCAAGAGAAGCTCAAACAATAATGGACGCCCAAATGTCCAGAGGATTAGAACTGCAAAAGGGAGGACTGACCCAAAAAATAAGAAACCTCATACCTCTCATAATTCCGTTAATTGTAAACTCTGTGAGAAGGGCTCTATCCATTGCAGAAAGCTTAGAATCCAGAGCTTTCGGAGCGATAAAAAAGAGAACCTATCTTTACCAACTAAAATTAAAGAAAAACGACTATATTTTCATAATTTTCCTCACCCTATATCTGCTACTAATGATATACATCAAAATATATTCGCCCTTAGCATCATGGATGGAATGGAAATTTCCACTATGATTATTGATAGCTTTCCGGAATAACGAACTTATAAGTAAAGTGGATGAAAACTTTTAGTTTCTTTTGATATCTCGTTGTGCTATTTTATGGAATAAGTCGCTTTTAAAACCAAAATTATCGACGATATCTTTATTTTGAATTTAATAAATAATTATCGATGAATTGGACTAACGTGTACCGACACTATGGAGATAAGAGCGGGGGATGCAAATGCCTACGCTTTCCACAGGATTTGTAAGAGCAGCCGGGTATGCAGACAAAGTAAGAAGGGTTTTGTTTGCAAGAGCAAAGGGCTTAGACCCTCAAGAAATCGTGAGAGCAGCGGCGGAGTTCAACATGAAAATTTTCGACATAATGCAGGAACGAAAAGTGGACAAGAGCGATGTCGTCAGAATCAGATGCGATTTCAACATAAAGGAAGGAAAGATCGAATGGAACTGGGACACTCTAGAACTCGAAGTATACACGCGGGAAGAAAGACCCCTCCTTAGTGAGGCGATGAAAGAAGTCGAAGAAAGTAGAGAAGCATTAAGGGAACTTGTAACAGAACTAAGCGGATTATCAACAGAGTTAATGAACATTGCACAGAAAATTAACGAACTCGTTAACAGGGTAAGAAGGGAACACATAGGAGAAGAAGAGAAAACAGAGACAGAAACAAAATAAAACTACTAATTATTTTTTACAAACATTTTAAATTTCTAATTTTAGAAAATAATCAATCAATGCATTTTTTATGCCGGTCTTCAAGAGTTCCTTTTTTATCTCCTCCCGAGATTTTCCTTCACTTTTCAACTTACTTACAAGCTTACTAATAGTTTCTCTTATTTCCCATGGATAGATAATCCACGCATCTGTTTCAACAACGAAATAGTCAGGCTTATAAGAAGACCAAGGCTTTAAATGTAATGTAGCTACTTTAACCTCTTTGGCCCCCTTTTCCTTTATATGTTCAACAGCAGCGATCAAGCTGTGACCTGTATCTGCTACATCATCGCAGATTAAAACCTTCTTATCTTTCACATCAACTATGAGCGGCTGGGTTATTTGAGGTTTTTCACCGGTTTCTGCAATACCCTTATAGAATTCGATTCTAATACTTGTAACATTACTGTTATCGAGAAAGTCTGAAAGTAATCTTGCAACGATCCAACCGCCCCTGGCAATACCAACGAGAATATCAGGACTGAAACCAGATTTCCATATTTTCTCGGCAACCTTAAGGGTTAACTCGTATACATCATCCCACCATGGAGCTAGGAACTTAACCAACCCCTACACCTCTATAAATAACTACCGAGATTACCAATAGTAGGTGTGAGGCAAAGTATTTGAAAGTTATTGAACCTTAACCTAACATTGTACACATATGAAATTTATTTACTGTTCTTAAATGCAACCTATTGTAAGTAAAATAGATGAAGCAGCTTCCCAAATACACGAGAATAATGGTTTTTTAACCTTATGGAGGAGCACTTATGAAGATAATTCAGTTAAATAAAGAGGATGTTTACGAAAATTATCGTTACATGGGTATTTCAGCTATATTATGTGGTAAATCGGTAACAAAAAAACTGTTTGATAACCTATTACAATTATCGGAAAAAGAAAAAGCTATTATTCAGCTTTTTGACTCGGAAAAAATAGCGACTTGGAAACACATATTCATAGCAACATTGAACGCGATTGCTGCATTCAAACAATCGCGTAACATAGCATCTCAACTTTCATTGGAAATCTTACTTTATGCAACAGGGCAAAGACAAATAAGAGATGCTATAAATATCTTGGGAGTTTCTGAACAAACCAGAAAAGTAGCAATTTTAATACTAGGGGAAGATAAAGAAAAAATAACTATGATTTTCAGCCAAATAACTGAACTTTTGAACGGAAAAGAAGAGGAAAAATTACTTGAAATACACAGCGAAGAAAAATTACAACAATTGCTAAATATTTTTAAAATAACTAAAGAAGAAATAGATGCAGCAATAAGAAAGGAAGATAAAAAAGAAGCAATTGTTAAATGTATTTTAGATAGAATATCTGTTTTTGCTGTAGAAAAATAATTATTTTTCCCTAATTTTCGCTATGGAAAGTATATCACTTGGTCTTAGGACAGAGATACCGGTCCATTTTCCAACGACTTCAATGTTAACAATCCAATCTGGATTACTCAAATTAACCTTTCTCTCTATCTTACTTGCAGCTGCTTCAATGATATCGGTTCTGCTCAAGGTAGTATACCTTTTTCGAACTTCTATTTTAAATGTTTCATTCTCCCCAATTTTTTCTGCTAATTTAGCAGCAGTTTCAGCTATCTCATCCAATTTAGATGGAACAACTTCCTCCAAAGGAACGTACCTCAGGGTATATCGAAACTGCCAAGGATCTTTCATAGCCATTTCTTTAAGTTTTTTAACGACTTCAAAAACGTTTAAAGAAGTTTTAACAGCAACGAGTCCCGGGATACCAGTATTATCGCATTGAACATCTTGATCTCCTAACTCGCTTATAAAATACCAAATCTCGGAACATGCATCGCTTTCCTGACCTCTAGCGCAGGAAACCAAAATATTATATTTCTTAACCATGCCTACCTCCTCAAGATTATTTAAAGTCATGAAGCTCTTCTTAACACGAACATAATTTAAGCATCTTATTTATAAATTGTCTTCAAAAAAGTTTCAACAACGTGATCCCACCTAAATTTACTTGCCTGTTTCTTCGAGTTAGAAGCCATTTTTCCCCGCAGTTTCTTATCGTTAAAAAATAAAGTCATATATTCTACGAGTTCCTTTACATCGTCATCACGAAAATAAAAACCATTGTATTCATGCTTTACGAGTTCTATAACACCACCATTATTCTGAACAATAACGGGGGCTTTTGAAGCCATAGCTTCTAGTACAGCAATACCTAAATGTTCATGATTAGCAGGATGAACATAAAAATAGCAATTAGAATAAAAGTTAAATAAAGTGGGTTCGTCAATTTTACTGAAAAATTTAACCTTGGACTCTAAACCTAGTTTCCTAGATAACTCAATGTACGGGGTCGGATTTCTTCTACCACCAACGATGAAGCATTGATAATTCTCGCTTTTTAGTTCAGACAAAGCTTTTAACAATAAGTCAAACCTTTTACGCGGTTCAAAACTACCAACAGAAAGAATAAAAGGTTTACTTAAATTTGAGGCATCATTTTTTCTTTGAACGTTATTTAGTAAGATTTGCTCAACATGATCGCTTCCAGCGTATAGAGGAACCGCATGTAATCCTTCAAATTTTTTATATAAGCTTGAGATCCACTTCGAGTTGCTGAAAAAATAATCAACATAGTTAATAAATTTCTTCCACAAATTATATTCAGTCACATACCTAGAAAAATCCATTCTATAACTTCTATAGCCTTCAGGAGAAATTAGCCAACCAAAAGGAGGATTATGCAAAACGTAAGCAATTTTTACATTGGCCATTTTCTTTACCAGACAGGCAGCTGGAAGATCCTTAAACTTATGAACAACTAAAATAACGTCCCTCTCATTTCTAATAAGTTCTAAACATTTCTTTGAAGCTTCAAAACTATAAGGGAAAAGATTCAGAAAACCGTCATCTGTTATAAGGCAATCCAAGAATACAAAATCCACACCATTAGTAGAAAGTAAAAAATCATTAAATTTCTGCGGAGTAACAATATAACTGTCTATCTTCCTTTTCTTTAAAGCTTTAGAAAACTCAATAATCCATCTCTCCATACCACCGGGAAAAAAGTCAAAGGTAAGATTAACCACCAGCAAGATGCAATCCCACCATCCAACCTTTAAACCATAAACTCTAAAAAGATTACGAACACCTAAAAACATGGTTCTTCATGGTGGTGCCCTTTTGGAAGCCGTGGTATTGGCAGCTGGTCCCGGAAAAAGATTTAGGAATCTCACTAAGTATATCCCTAAACCTCTTCTCCCCGTAGCCAATAAACCAATAATTGAAAGACTACTTAGAAATTTAAAAAGTGCCGGAGTTAAAAGTGTCATAATAGTGGTAGGCCATTTAGAACATAAAGTTATTAAGAAAGTTAACATGTTAAAGGGCTTAAACTTAAAAGTTAGATTCGTAAAAGCAAAAAATTACTTAAAGGGTCCCATATTCTCATTTTCATCCGCGATTAACGAAATATCCGAAAAAGACTTTATCTTAGCTCCAGCAGATTCTATAATAAGTTCTAATACGATAAGAAACCTCATTGAAATCAATGAAAGCAAAGTAACCCTTGTAGTTGGTCCATATACAAGAAAAGGGACAAAAGTATATATTGGAAGTAATCAAGAAGTAAAGGGGATAAATACGCCTCTTAAAGACTGGAGGGAAACAGCTACATCTATGGGAATTATGTACGCAACATCAAAGTTTTTAGAATACGTAAAAAAAGCAATAAAAAGAGGAAACACGAGAATAGTTGATGCTATAAATATAGCGATCAAAGAGGGTGTCGAAATTAAAGCGTTGTATGTCAAAGAGAAATGGTTTGACATAGACAACATACAATCGCTATTAGAGGCAAATATCTACTATCTAGAAAAACTTTCGCCAGCTAGTAAAAAAACGGAAATACCCAATGTGAAAATTTATCCACCAGTTTTATTGGAGGACGACATAAAAGTAGACAAGAACTGTGAAATCGGGCCTTACGTGTGCGTAGATAGGAAAGTTCAAATTGGAGAAAACTGCAAACTCAAAAACATAGTTGTATTAGAAGGCTCAAAAATTCCGCCAAAAAGTTTCCTTTCTAACGGTGTCTTTTTCAAAAACATTTTTTTGCCGAGAAGAGAGGATAACCATGTTCAAAATAAGAGTTAAACGAATATTTCACCCAGTTATTACGAGAATTGCCAAAATTTTAGTGAAAACGCCAATAACACCAAATTTTTTGACCTCAATATCATTTTTATCGATAATATGTGCATCCCTTTTCATTATTCACGGCCAACTAGTAACAGGAGGGATTCTAATATTTATAGGGGGGTTTCTAGACGGTCTCGATGGAGAACTGGCTAGGATAACAAACAGAGCAACAGCAGTCGGAGCTTTCCTAGACTCCGTAACAGACAGATATGGAGACCTAATATTATTGCTAAGCTTTCTCTTTCTCGAAGAAATCAAAATCTTAATAAATCTCGAATATTGGGTGATATTAACAATAATGGGAACTTTTATGACAAGTTATGTAAGAGCTAAAGGAGAAGCATTAGGAGCAAAAGAAACAAATGTAGGACTAATAGCTAGATCAGAAAGATTGTTTATCTTATTTCTTGCATGCGAACTAAGTATATTAAATTTTAACATACCCACTTACGCTATAGTAATCTTAGCTTTCTTAACAAATGTAACAGCCCTACAAAGAATATATTTAATAGGGAAACAACTTAACCAAAAAACTAATCCTTTATCCATATGATTCTTCTCTCATTCTCTCCAAGATTTTGCACATAAAAGCAGCGGAGACCAAATTCCCAAGCAATTTTAAACAGAGAAAGTACACACACACGAGATCCACAAGTTAAATCGAGAACAACTTCATGAGTTGTAATTTCTTTTTCAACAATAGATCTAATTTTACGGTAAACCTCTTCAAAATCCTCCTCCAAAACGTTCTCTTCAACTTCCTCAAAGACGGTGTCTTCAGGTATACCGGCAATTTTCCTTTTGAAATTATTTGAAATAATAAAGATATACTTTACTGGGGTAAGATTAGTATCACTTTTGAAAACTCTACGCATACCCCTCATATGTTCAGGGTCATCAAGACCTCCCATACAAACAATAGGCACAGTAATACCAAAATATTTCCTAACAAGTTGTATTTTCTCAGGTACAATCTCAGCAAACTTAGCTTTCCAATTATTTCTACCACGGCTTCTCCTAATCAAACCAGCACTTTCCAATGCCTGAAGATTAAAATAAAGCATTGCATCGGAAATTTCGGTAACGGATCGGTTAAAAGCTGTAGCAAGTGCATGTCTCAACTCAACACCACTTTTAGGGCCATCCAACAATTTTTTTAGAATAATTCTCCTCGCCTCAACGCCCCCAATAATATCTTCAACCTCAACAACTTCGGAAGTTACAACCACAATAATCACCACGTCTAATATCCGAACTTCACATCTGTTGGGTTATGAAACGGTATGGAAATAGACAATATTGTAACACGTATTACAACAAAAAATATAGGTTAAACATCAATATATATTTTACGATGCGTAAGTAGAAATAAAAACTTCACTTATCGATTTTCTACAATTATTACTCATTAAAACACAGCAAACAACGGAAATAAAAAACCTAAAATAATATTTATTAAAAATGTCGCTGACAAGACAGCAACTTGCCAATAACGAAGAGGAACAGTCAAAATAATGCTTTTACTTAAAGATCTTTTTGATCGATATAGATGATATCGTCTATATCGATTATTGTCGAAAAACTTATTATATCGAGGACATTAATAAGTTCACAACATCTAAACCCAAGTTTATGGAGGATAAGATAAAATGACAGAAGAATTATTCCCTGGAAAGCCCATAGTTATCGACAATGGAAGTGGATTTACTAAAAATGGATATGCAGGCGAAGACCAACCAAGAAGCGTTTTTCCAACAGTTATAGGATACCCAAAATATACCAGCGTAATGACAGATGTGGAGCATTACACACGTTCATATTATATTGGAGAAGAAGCTTTAAACCTTAGAGGAGTTTTAAGAATCGAATACCCAATAGAACACGGAATAATAAAAGACTGGGATGCTATGGAAAAAATCTGGCACTACACATTCTTCAACGACCTAAGAGTAGACCCATCAGAACACCCCGTACTACTAACTGAGCCACCATTAAACCCAAGGAAAAACAGAGAAAGAATGGCTGAAATAATGTTCGAAACATTCAACACACCAGCCATGTACGTATCAATGCAAGCAGTATTAAGCTTATATGCATCAGGAAGAACAACAGGCCTCGTAATTGACAGCGGAGACGGAGTCACTCACATTGTACCAATCTACGAAGGATTCGCACTCACCCACGCAATCAACAGAATAGACCTAGGTGGAAGAGACGTAACAGAATATCTAAGAAGACTACTTAGAGAAAGAGGATATGCCCTAATAAGCAGCGCGGAAAGAGAAATCGTAAGAGACATAAAAGAAAAACTATGCTATGTAGCAGTAGACCCAGAAAAAGAACTAAAACTAGCTGAAAAAGTCTCACCAGAAAAAACATACACACTACCCGACGGAAGCAGCCTAGTAATAGGAACAGAAAGATTCCTAGCACCAGAAATAATGTTCGACCCCTCGCTAATAGGAAAAGAAGAAATGGCAATCCACGAAGCAGTAATGGACAGCATAATGAAATGTGACGTAGACGTAAGAAGAGACATGCTAGCCAACATAGTCCTATCAGGCGGCTCCACAATGTTCCCAGGCCTAAAAGAAAGGCTACACAAAGAAATAACTGAAGCCCTAGCTGAACGCGGCATAACAGGTGTCGAAGTAAAAATAGTTGCACCACCAGAAAGACAATTCTCAGTTTGGATCGGAGGATCCATCCTAGCAAGCCTCAAAACATTCCAAAAACTATGGATAACCAAGAAAGAATACCAAGAAGTAGGACCACAAGTAATCCACAGAACAATCTAAAAACAAAAATATTTTTCATCCCAAACTCTTTTTTAGTATGCGACCCAATATAGTATAATTTACCTCTAGAGGACGTTTTACCTAGCTAAACATACATAGCATCTTTCTCTCTTAACTAAGAATTGGTAAGAATATAACTGCATTATATTTCCCAATGAAATATTTTACCTGTTAGGTTTAATATTTTGTCATAAAAACAGCAAACATTTCCTTAAAATGCCCAGTTTATGTTTTTAACAATACTCAAACACAACAACCTTTACAATATGACTTGATTAAAGACGATCAAAACGAAATGAAACAGACAATTAATCTGTTAATTATTCAACACAAAACTTTAGCACGCATTTGTTTAGAAATCATTTTATTCGTTGGGGGAAACAATGGATAAAAAACAACGTATAAACTTATTCAAGAAATGTTTAAGAAAAGTAGCAAAGGAGGCAATAGGTGGACTTATACACTTCTACACAAAAGAAGCTCTTCAAGGGCCACCAAATGGGCACCTTATTCAATTCGCAGGTGGAACCGAAGGCCTAGCATGTGACATACCAATAGCTTGGCTTTCAGAAAAAGAAATAGAAAAAATCAAAAAACTACCAGAATTCTTCGAAGCAAAGGAAATAGGATCCTACCAAGCATACTTCGACATCAGCGATGAAGAAATAGAAAAAATGGCAAACCTAACAGAAAAAATATTCACAGAAATATACAACCTACCAGAAAACTACGATGTAATCATCGAATACACAATAGACCAAAGAACAGGAACCAGAATATACCCGGACGGAAAAGAAGAAAAAATAAACTGGATAAAAGAATCCCTACTAAGAAAACTAAAAATATTCTAAAATACAATAAAATCTTGCTAACTTAGTAACAAGACATTTCGTGAAACTGTGGATACTAGAATATAACGTCGTAAAATAAATCACTATAGTAATGTCCTGGTGCCGGTACCAGGGTGTTACTATAGTACTTGGAAGATCTAAAATTACTATAGTAAACTTGCTATGGCCATGCCAGGATCCAGGATACTATAGTAGGATGGATCCTGTTGTTTTCTTTTGTTGTGTTAGTTTTCTTTTTAGGGCGTTCTTTATAGCCTTTTCTACTTCAGGATCTTCTAGAAGTTCCTCTATTATTTTGTCTCCTAGTTCTTTTATTGCTTTTTCTATTTCCGGATCCCTTAACAGTTCCTTTATTATTTTGTCTCCAAGACTCCTGACCTTACTTATCTTCAATGCAGTCTTATCATCTAATACGATGCTGCATATTCTACAGTAAGTTGCATCTGGCCTATTCTTTACACCACACCTAGGGCATATCTTAGGCTCCAATATATCTTCAGGTTGCTCGTGATCCTCTTCTACTTTTATCCCTGCAACTTTCTCAAGCAAAGCTTTCTCAACATCACGACCTGAAAGGTGAACGTATACCGAAGCCATTTTGCTATCTTTTTCCCATCCTGCAAACTGCTTTAATTCTTGTTCCGTGAGTATTTTTGCTAGTTCTGTTAGCCTTGTGTGACGTAACATGTGTGCGTGAATTCTCTTTTTTATTCCAGCTCTTTTTGCAAGCCTTTTTAGTTCCGCGTTAAAGGCACTGACTGATAGCTGTCTGAATTTTCCGTTACGCTGATAAAAGAAGATGTAGGCGTTTGGATCATCTTTAAACGGATGAAGGTTTATCCATTCACGTAAATATGGTTCTGATTTAAAAAGAAGCAAGGTTCTTTCTCCTGTTTTCCCAAAAACTCTAATCCTAACGCCGTGTTTTGTGAACTCTATGTCTCTCATTCTGAGATTTAATGTCTCGGAAATTCTTAGTGC
>JAEOSG010000135.1 GCA_016840485.1 Candidatus Baldrarchaeota archaeon | reverse complement strand
GCATTTAACGTCTACAAAAATGGGGCATGGTCCCGCAATAACAATAGCCGATAGGAGCATGATAACACATCCTAAAATATTAAGAAGACTCGTCGAGACAGCTAAGGAAAATAACATTCCGTTTCAATTTAAACGAACAGTAAGCGGAGGTACAGATGCGGGATCTATTCACCTTACAAAGAAAGGAATACCAGCGGGGGTTGTAAGTGTTCCATGTCGCTATATACATAGTCCACTTTCAATACTCGATTTAAATGATCTTGAAAACACCATAAAACTAGTAGATGCTTTTGTTCACTCGTATGAAGGCTAGTGACAAATCACGTCAAATATCTTCCATTTACTATCTTTCTTTTTTATCGTCTTAAGACCTTGCATTTATCGTAATGAAAGATGCTTTTTATTTGCGACTATCTCAAAAATTTTATGTAGCAGTTAGTATAATGACAATTTATAATAAAGAGGCACACGAGTTGATAACTATGTCAAATATAATTATTGAATTTAGTGAGAAAGAAGAATGTACATTGGATGGTGCAAACAATATTAAAGAAATTAACGATAACGGGGTCTTATCAGTTATTAATCCTAGTAAAATATCTAGAATATGGAATGCAAGACTAAATGTAAGTAAAACAGAGGGTACAGACATCCAAGAAGGAGAGTACTTCATTGGAGAAATAGAGCCAGAAGCATCATGGACAAAAAATTATTCCCTGAAAGTAAATGAACCATTACTAAAATTAACAGAAACAATAGATACGTATTCAATAGGATCACAAGTACTTCATCAAGCATTTTGTCTCGGGAAAGAAATGCCTGTAGTCATTAAGATAGTGGTAGAAAATGTTTCGGAGTTTCCAGTCGAAAATATACGCCTGGAAAAACAGTTACCAGATGGATTTGCGCCACCAACACTTAATGTAGACACAGGTAAAATATCTTACAACGAAGACGAAAGAAAGATAATTTGGAACGTAGGTAAACTTGACGTAAAAGGTAAAGCCACGGCGATAGTTGAAACAAAAACAACAAGAACATCAACAGAACCAGTAAGAATGGGAGAAATAAACTTATACTATGAACTACATGGATATAGTAGGACACAGGCTGAAACAACATTTAAAGCTCTAACAAAATACGCATTTTTCTTAGATAATATGCAAAGCGAAGAAGATCCAGAAAAATGGATATGCAAACTGGAATTTCAAAATCAGAGCGATATCGATTGTTTACTAGAGAAAATCGTAGTAACAAAAGATGGAGAAGAAATATTAAAAATGGAATCCGACGAAGAAGTAAAAGCCGAAAGTACATGGACACATGAATTTGAAATAATAAGTAAAGAGGTACCTCAACTAGAAAAATCCGTAGAATTCACCGTAATGAGCGAAGTCCAAAGAAAACTGAAAGGCCACATACGGAAAGAAGATACAGTCCTTCCAGTTGTCGCAGTGCAACAAGAAAAGAACATAGAGCCAATAGAGGTTCCAGCATACGAAAAAACCACGATGACCGTGATAACAACAGTTAAAAACGTAGGTTCGGCGACAATAGATCAAATCGAAGTAATAGATGTAATTCCAAAACACTTCAAGCCACCAGACCCAAGCGAGGTAGAAATCTTTGTAAGTGACCGTAAAGTCGACAAGGACTTAGAAGTGAAGTTAGAACCACCAGATCAAAATTCTTCGATGGAACACGTCCTAAAGATAAAGGTGAACAACCTTACAGAAAATTATGAAGGCTTAACCCCAGGAAAAGATTTTAAGATCACCTATAAAATGACAGCTTGGAAACCACTGCCAGAAGTTACATACGCAGCGCCCATACATGTAATAGGTTATGCGAAACCAGCAGGGCCAGGAGCAGAGGATGCAACACAACCTAGTGAACCACAAATAAAAATAAGATATGCTCGAAGAAGTGTAAGATCAGGGAAACAATATGAACCTGGTAAAGAACGTGGTGAATACATAATAACATTAGTAGTTAATAATACGGGTGAAGTAACGCTGGAAAAAGTTCATGTAAAAGATTTCATACCAAAGGGTTTCGAAGTAGTTGAATGGGTTCCAAAAACCGCAAAGGTATCCGTCGAAACCGAGGAGGAAGAAAGATATCTGCTGTGGGAAATAACAAAAATACCTGCAGGAGAAACACTAGAACTTGAATATACGGTTAAAGGTAAAGGACCGTATGTTTCACGTGAACCCAAAGTTATAATACCTGAGGAATACTTAGAATAATAGAAGGTGACATAAGTGGAGATAAAAGAACTAGTATATAACGGAGCAATTCCAATTTTTAACCCATCTAAGCTAGAAACACCACTAGAGGAATTACTGCTCCAAATAGGAGGAGCACTCACAGAAACAGCAGTTCTCCTTAAAGGAGCAGACGGACAAGCATATTACCCAAGCACCATACTACTTCAAAACGAAAAACTAAGAGAACTAGGATTAAAAACAATAAAACTATTAAAAGACGTAGACGTAAAAGTAAAGGGACTTATTTATGTTCATTATGACGAATATCTTTCAGAAGAGTATGGAACAGTTGAATCAGATGGAAGAAGAACAGAAGGTTTCATATGCCCCATAAATGAGACGTACCAAGAACAATTTCTCAAGATCCTAGAAGAAATTTCACAAATAGACATTGACAATGTAATTCTATTGTTGACAGGATATGCAAGTGCCCTACATTGCTTTTGCGAAAACTGTAGAACAACATTCTCAACTGACAGAAAAATGCCAGCAAACTTCAACTTCAGCCTACTACAAGGAGACAAAGAACTCTACAGCGAATGGATAGAATGGAGAAGCGAAAACATAAAAATGTTCCTATTAAAAGTAGTAGAAAAATCAAAAGAGTTAGGTTTAAAACCCATATTTGCAGTGGAACTGGATCCCAATCTCCAATTCGAAGAAGGCCTAAAATCATCCCTAGGAATAGACATAAAAAACGTAGCTAACCTTTTTGATCATCTCATGATCATGGTAAATCCATGGGAAGTAATTTTACCACCAGTACAAAGTAAAAGGTTCAAAGAGTTGGTTCAAAGAGTTAGGAACGTTAAGCAGCAAACGAATAGAAACATATCATTAATATACTGGCCACCAAGTGAAGAAGAGTTAAAAACGCTATTAACCATAAACGAAGAAGTAGAAGGTAAAGGTTTATACGTTTTCCTTCAATATCCAGATCAATTTAAAAATTGGAGAGAAACGAGGATCATAACACCATAATTAAAATTTTTATTCCTCTTCTATTTCGTATTCTCTATCGAAAATTTCTTCCTCATATCCGCAGATGGGACACTCAAAGAAGGGCATGACATCGATAATAGCACTTGTATCAGGATTAACACGTACCCTGACAAATACACGTAGTTCAACAGTTTCACCACAGCCAGGACACACAATTTGCACATCAACACCCCCAATACTGGGCTGTGAAACTTCACATTAAAACTCTTAATTAAAATTTTCTGGTAGAAACCTAAGCCGTTAAATCAAATACTAATCTAATATAAAACGTCAAAAATATTAAATCATATCAAAAACGAAGCACACATTCAAAAATAAGTAAATATCTTTTTAGAATCATTAATTAAATTACGATGCCCAAATTTTTAGATATTTATGTAATTAAGCTAACTGTTTTGAATTTTACTGGAAAGTAAGTAAACAACAGTTATTTGAACAACATCATTTTCAAAACTTTACTAATTTAAACACAAATTGTTGAGGCATCATTTTTCCCTGTAAATGTTCATGAACCAATATTACTATACCAGCCTTTAACTCTTAAAACCCCTTCTAAGAATTTACCTTTTTTATCTGCATGCTATTTTAATTTTATAATCAATTTGCACATCTGTACCGATAAATATTGTTATAATAGAGATCGCAACCTTAAAATAGAAGATAGTATAGCAAGATTTCAGTGATTGACTATGACGATTGAGAAGGTCACAAAAGAACTAGAATCAGAAGTAGAGAACTTCGTAGTTATGGACGAATCAGGCAAAGTATTAGCTAGCAAAGGATCACTAACAATAGAACCCAACATAATATCAACGATTACAAACAAAGAACCATCAGTAACCCTACAAGGAATAAAATATACTACTTTAACCGTTGAGGAAGATCGATACATTGCTTTAAACATACCACAACAGGAATACTTTGCAGGAATAAAAGCAGGAGACAAATGGGTGTTTTTCACTACGAAAGAAGATCCTAAGAACATAATAAACAAAATATGGAAACAAATCTAATCTTCTTCTTTTTTCTTAAATTTAAACACTAAATTCAAAATGGATATTGTAACACGTCTAGCATTTTACGCAATTAAATAGACTGGCTATTCATATCTGGCATTTTTACAAGAATAACAGTGTTATGATAAAACTAAAATTAAAAAATATTATCACTAATAAACTAAACCCTCAGTTATGTATACCGTACACACTTGTATGACTAAAGCTAATAATCTTAATATAATAAATTTCTGTAGTGGAGAATTTTAATGAGCATGGAAAAAGTCAAAACTGGTATTAACGGGCTCGACGAAATACTTGAAGGTGGGATACCAAGAGGATCAACAGTTCTTATCACAGGTTATTCAGGGACAGGAAAAACGATTCTGGGAATACAGTTTGTAGTAAATGGCATAAAAATGTTTAATGAAAAAGGATTGATAGTAATAGCTGGAGAAGACATAGAAAGATTACAAAGATCTATGTTACAGTTTGGATGGGATTTAAAACGGTTTGAAAAAGAAGGAAAACTAATACTGATAGATGTAACAAGCGTAAAGATTGGAGTACCTACGGGCGTTGAATTTACAGAGTTTCAACTGAAAACAACGGACATAAAACAACTAGTATTAACAATATATAACGCGGTAAAACAAAACAACATTAAACGGGTTGTAATAGATTCCATACCAAATATAATCACAAATAAAGATGATATACAAAAAATAAGAACATCACTACTAACTCTATGCATTTTACTGGAAAGATTTGGATGTACAACCTTAATGGTGACCGACATACCCGAAGGATCAGAAAAGTTAAGTACTTACGGCGTGGAGGAATTCGTAGCCTCCGGCATAATAAAACTATCACTTGAAAAATCAGGAGGAAAATGGATACGAAAAATGCAAGTAAGGAAAATGAGAGGAACAAAGCACAAATTAGACGAATACATATTTGAAATAGTGGAGAATGGAATAAAAATACTAGAAAAAATTACTTAAGTCGCCGACGTTATTAGATTTTACCCCTTAATCTATTTTTGGTTTACATCACCTGTAATTCAAGAGTTCACTATTCTATAATATTTAAAATCGTGTTAATGACCTAAATTGATGTCATAATTATCTTTATCACAGAATATCTTAAAAATTAACTTTAAGTTATGAAACACCACAAATTAAAACCTTTCTAAGAAAATTGTGGTTAAAGAATCTAAAAAAGAAAAATAGTAATATTTATAACTACAAATCAAGATAGCATCTTACAACTCAAAATTGCTTCTAGTTTCAATATCTAGGTGTTAAGTTTGGGAATATTCAGCGAAATATATCATTGGCTTGAAAACCTCATAAACATAAACCCTTGGGTCTCTGCTACGCTAATCGGGTTCTTTAGCTCATTTGGAGTCTTTTTCTCCTTCGCACCATCAGTTGTACTATACGTTGTACTGTTTACACAAGGATACAACCCACTATTCATCGCTGTTTGCGCAGGATTTGGAGCTATGACTGGAGAATTATCAAGTTACTATCTAGGTTACGTAGGTAAAAAAACAATAGATTTTGCCTCAAAATAAAATCCCCACAGACATACGATTATCCCCAAAAATGAAAGAATTCTTCACATGGCTAGATAACGTGCTTTACACAATGGGAGAAGAAGCAGTATTCCTATTCTCCTTAACACCTCTACCAGACGACCTTCTCCTCCTCTATTTAGGAGCTAAAAAATACCCCCTACGAAAAATAATTTTACCATGTTGGCTAGGTAAAACAGGCCTAATAGGAATATATTCTATACTTGGAACAATAGGAGCAAGCATGCTTTTAACATTAGGAGAAGGAGTGCTCATCACAGCCTCCATAATAATATCTATAGCCTCCCTAGCAATAACTTACCTAGTAATGAAAAAGGACATCACAGGAAACCCGGAAAAACTTGTATTAAAAATAAAAAAGCTTAGAATACTCGTAGTTACCATAATAATGGTATTAATAAAACTTCTACTAGGCGAAAGAGATGCCTCCGACTAAAACATGCACGTTTTAACCTCTCTTCTTTTTCCTCACTACCTTTACAATACCATATACTATACCTACAACAGCGAAAACTGCACTTACTAAACCAAATATCAGCCTGATAGCATCCACCACATTAAATACAAAACCCAAAATTAAAGCAAACAAAATCGGAAAGAGGAATATAACACCAATGCTGAAAAACAGCAACCCGACTCGATAAAAATTATAACCGTAGAGAATACCTGCAACAAAAAAGAAAACACCGGAGAAAAACAGAAAAACAAGAATATTCGCTATCAGAGGAGAACTAGGAACAGAGATACCTAAAGTGCTTAAAATTCTCGAAATAGTTTTAAACTCAGCCAAGGAACTCGAAAAGTTAACCGATAAACCTGCAATTAGGCCTAAAATAAAACCTAAAGGATCATTTATTAAAGCAAAGAAAGCAAAAACGCTAGCAAGCACTAACATCGCGAAATCGACCCCAATATTTAAAAGCTCGGTAAAACTGGCCTTCAAAATCGCTAACTTTACAGTCGGACCCGAAGCGATTAAAGTACTAGCAAGATTAAACACACTCACACCACTGCCTACTGAAACAAAAAAGTTTGCAATAAACCTGGGAGCCTTAATAAAGTGAAGAAAACTACCAAAAATAACAGTAACACCTCCAAGAATCGCAAGCCAAACAACAATACCGCCGATGAACCTAGAAACCTCAACAGGTAGCACACCTATTTCGGTAGCTTCTCTAATTAACGTGAGTAAACCCCCGGCTCTACCGTGAAACCCACCAACGAGCATAAAAACTCCGGAAAACAATGCAAACAAACCTTGACGAAACCTAGTTCTAGAATTACCGCTCAAAACTATACACCCCAACACATAACACAATCTATTCTAACAACTTCACTTAAATGAATTTTGAGGTAAGTTTCAAATCAAGTTACACAAACACCTTATATTAAAGGTCAATACGTTAGTATTTAATAGTCAATAACATAGGTGAACAAAATGAAAGTGTTTAGTTACCGTGAAGTAAAAGCCGAAGA
>JAEOSG010000134.1 GCA_016840485.1 Candidatus Baldrarchaeota archaeon | reverse complement strand
CCGCATTGCGGAGGTTTCGCGCCTGCTGCGCCCCGTAGGGCCTGGGGCCTTGTCTCAGTCCCCATCTCCGGGCTCCCGCTCTCACGGCCCGTACCGATTATCGGCTTGGTGGGCCGTTACCCCACCAACTACCTAATCGGCCGTGGCCCCATCCTCGGGCGGTACCGGCGGGCATGGCGCCGGGACCTTTTCGGTGGAGAACCATTCCAGGCCTCTCCACCTATGGGGGATTAGCCTCAGTTTCCCGAGGTTATCCCCCTCCCGAGGGTAGGTTAGCCACGTGTTACTGAGCCGTCCGCCGCGCCCCGCCGTAGCCCGGGGCGCTCGACTCGCATGGCTTAGTCCCACCCCGATAGCGGTCGGGTCCGGCAGGATCAACCGGTGTTGAGGGGTGGCCGCAAGGCCTTTTATGGGATCGGCTCGCTTTTTCGGGGTTTGCTGGGCTTACATCAGATCTAAGCTTCCGGGGTATTTCCCCGGTTTGCTTAGATCCTCATTAAAAATATTTTCCCGCAGCTGGAGGACGACCCTTCACCCATAACGGGTTTTACCCGCTGTCTGGGTCGACGCCATCGCCGGTTAGCTGCGGGTTTCCGCAAGATTAAGTAAGGTTTCTTGTCTTCGTATAAATATTTCGGTGCAAGGTAATTTATTTCTGTCGCTAATATATAATTTTCCTATTAAATAGTAAATGAATCAGCTAAAAAATTTTCGGTAGCGTTTTTCATATAGGTATATGGTTTCTAGATAATATGAATAGATAAACAAATGTATGTAAAACTTGATGTAAGTGCCTTAAGAATCCACCAGTGGTTTTTGTTGGTGGACCCGCCGGGATTTGAACCCGGGGCCTCCGCCTTGCGAAGGCGGCGCTCTACCAGACTGAGCTACGGGCCCAGGATGTTGGTATCAATTTAAACTGGAACTATTCTAACATACTATTTTATTTCTCTAATCATGTTAATGTGGGGCCCGGGCCGGGAGTTTCGCACCTGAATGTGGTGTGTCGAACCCGGCTCAGGGGCTCCACAGGCCCCCAGGATGACCGCTACCCCACCCGGGCCATATATTTACTGTACGAGGTAGTGTCAAGTGTGTTGAAATTTTCCTACTTTAAAATCTTTCTACTATCATTATCTTTGCATTGTACATACCAATAATGGTAAAATATTTTCTATTAACTTAAACTTAAGTTTATGATTTAAAATGTTATGACATTTACGGAACAAAATTGTAATTTTTAAGTAAACTGATTGCATCGAATACTAACATGTCTAGTTGATTTTGGAGACAGTTGCCGTAAGCTTTTAATGTTTTAAAGTTTGTTGAAGATATAACATTAAAAGCTTGTTGTCTTTTAAATACTCAAACCTGACAGACTAAGTTGAAAAAATGATATAAAGGATAAGAGGTTAAATGAAATAACTGACCTGTGCGGGGGTGGCCGAGGCCGTTGCTTAACGGCGGAAGCCAGGTCAAAGGCGGTGGGCTTAGGAGCTAGGACGCGAAGAGACCCACTGGCGTAGGCCTGCGTGGGTTCGAATCCCACCCCCCGCACCAAACTTCTCTGAATTCTGCAATTGGAATTAGATAAAATTAAATAATTGGAATTCTGTTATATTATCGCTAACTAATGGCAAAACATTTAGAAAAGTTAGCATTTAAAACTGGTCTCAGGATTTACAGTTATGGTTGTAAGTTTTTTAGCAGTTTATTATTTTGGGGAAAAAGTCTTTCCATTTAATTTCGGTTATCATCATTTTTAGCGTTTCACTGTAGATTTTTATAAGTAATGTTTCTCTATCAACATTTGTTTCCACGTTTTCATATTTTTCAGCAATAATAGCTACTCTTTTAGCGATTTCCTGCGCCAATCTTTCTATTTCTTCGGATCTAATTTCTATTTTTTGTCCTTGGCTTTCCGCTATTAAGTAGAAAACGCTGAGCATTCCTCTTACACGTTCCATGTGGCTGTGAAGGAAGTATCTCTTCAACTCTGGAGGCACTTTTTCCCAGTCTTCAATGAAAAGTTTAGCTATGGGTTCATAGTATTTCTCCAATATGCCATGGGGGCCAACCCTGGTTTTTGTGATTTTTATTAATCCTGCTTTAAGCAATGTTCGTAAATGGTGGGACATAGATGGCTTGGTGAGTAGGACTTTTTCAGCTAGCTGGGTTTCCGTAAGTGGTTTAATTGCCGTTAATCTTAATATCTCTTTTCGAACTAGATCAGCTAGTATTTTTATTGTTGTTGGATCTCTGACCACTTTGACTGCTTTCATGCTTTTATCGCCCTTTTAATACTTCAGATTGGTACCGTAAAACATTTAAGTTTATGCTTTATATTTATAATATCGATTAGATAAATTTTACCAGTAAGATGAATCATCTCTATGCTTAGACCCTTACATGAACATAAGATAAATTTTGTGTTCTTATCATATCATAAAAAGTGGGAAGGTGGGAATTTTCAATGAAGGCATTAATTTTAGCTGCGGGAAGGGGAAGTAGATTTGGAGAATTAACTAAAGAAAGGCACAAAACGTTGCTTCCAGTTGCTGGAGTTCCCCTTCTAGAAAGAATACTTCAAGGCCTCAAAGAGGCAGGCATAAAGGAAGTATGGATAGTTGTAGGATATAAAGCAGATATGATTAAAAAAGAGTTCGGAACAAACTACAATGGCCTTAAAATAAATTACATATATGCTAAAGACTGGGAAAAAGGCAACTTATATTCATTACTAGCAGCAAAGAAATTTTTGAAAAGTAAATTCATACTCTGCATGAGTGACCATCTTTTCGAACCCAAAATAATAAAAAGACTATTAAACACCAACTCAAACTGCGCGGTTACCTTGGCGGTTGACAGAACAAGATGTTCACCTGAAGACACGAAAGTTCTCGAACATAACGGCTTCATCGTCAAAATTGGGAAGAAAATTAACCCATCAAACTGTGTAGACACAGGCTTTTTCCTATGCTCACCCAAAATATTCAAGTATGCAACCGAAGCAGCCAAAAAAGGCATGAACGAGTTATCAGATGCCATACAACTTGCAGCTGCACATAAGGATGCACGTGTAGTCGATGTAAGTGGGTGTTTCTGGGCAGACATCGATACGAAACAAGACTTAGAATACGTTGAAAGGGTTCTTCTCTGTTCGCAAAGGGAGGAAGAATACCTTCCTATTGTTACTTACAGGATTTCCAAAATTTCTATGATGTTAAACGACAATATAGAGTCGCAAATATCGCTTAATCAACGAAAAGACTATACTATTTCTGGCTGATCCCTTAAAACATTATTAACATATTTTAGATAATAGTTATCCAGTCTTTTCGATTCTTATTAAATCATGAAACCTTAAATTATGCTTCTAAAGTTGTTTTAAAAGAAGGGTATTGGTGCCCAAGAAAGATTTGAAACCCAAATTGGTACATATCACATAATATATACTACTTTTACCAGGTTGTTACTTAAGGGATCTAGACTTCTTTTTGCGATCTTACGAAATGTAACATTACGTAAGACTGCAGTTGTCTCATGTAATAACTATTTCGTAAGACAGCTAAACATCGTTTGGTGGCTTCTTTTCCCTGTCTTAAGTAATGGATGAGGGGTGTTTGCTTTTGACAAGTGCCAGATATGAGTGCCAAAACATGAGTGCCAAAAATAAAAAGTGGCACTCAAAAGTGGCACTCATACTATCTCTACTGTCAGAGCCACTTACACCCACCCAAATACAAAAGTTAACAAAAATCCCCAGACGCTCACTGTTCAGATATTTAAAGTTTTTATATAAAAGTGGGCTTGTAGAGAAACAAAGAACTGGAAATATCGTCTTATATCGGATTACACAACTAGGATATGATTACCTTAAGCAAAGTAAAACATTGACAAAGTTAAAAAGAGTGCCAAAACGCTCGATGGGTACGAGCGGGGGTTTTGGTTTTGGCAGTTGTTTGTCGAATGTGAGGTTTGTTGATGGTGTTAGGGTGCATAATGTTGTTGTTAAGATTCCGATTGTTAGGGATAATGGTAGGTTGCCTGCTGAGAAGCTTAATGAGTTGAGGAATTGGGTTGAAAGGTATTTTAGGCTTGAAGGTTTTGAGGCTACTTTTAAGAAGACTACTAGACATGTTGTTGCTTATTTGTATTGTTTTGAGCTGCCTGCTAATCTTTCGTTTTTTGTGAATTTGGGCCTGTATTTGGCTAAGTTTTTGATTAATTTGGAGAGGGTTCTTTGGCGGAAATATAGGATTTTGATTGATGTTGATAAGGCCGTTATAGTTAATCAGCATATCGCAAATGTTAGTGACGTTTTAAGTAAAGTTTCTTCGAAGAGTAGGCAGGTTCAAGTTAATTTGAACCGTAAGGCTGTTTCTGCTTTAAATACTTTGGATCAGGAAGCTTGGGCGAAAATCGATTGGAGCAAGGGTAGACCTGAGATTGAGACGAACGATTTAGCATACGAGGAGAAGTTGCTGTTGATGCCTGAGAAGGTTTTTAGTTTAGATTTGAAGCTTAATAGGCTTTGCGATGTTTTGTCCAAGTTTGTTGAAAGTTTTAACATGTTTTTAAACGGTTTTCAACAAGCTAAACGAGGTGTGGACTATGTTACGTAAGTCCGTCTTACGAAATGATTTCGTAAGACAACTATCCCAGGAGAGGAGGTCGATGGGTTATGAGTAGGGTTGGTTATGTGCATGCTCAGCTTTCTTGGAGTTTGCTTAGGCAGCTTGACAAGCTTGTTAGGAACGGGTATTTTACGAGTAGAAGCGAGGCACTGAGATACGCTATTAAGAAGCTTCTAGCCGAAAACAATCATTGCGGGCACAGTGAAGAGGATGATGATGTTTTCCGCATCGTTAAACGCTATGTTCTCGCATTTTTGGAGATGAGGAAAAGAAGACTGATAAAGGTAATTGCAAACGAAACCGGGATCTCCATGCAGCGGATTGCCCCGGCACTAGATCTCTTAATAAAAAATTTACGTGAAAAATAAGCCGGTTCCAAGTTTAACGCATTTAAAATACATGTTGAAGGTTTTGTTGAAAGCTTTAGGCGAGAAAGGCTTGGAGGAAAGATTAAGGTGTCCTTGTTAGCTTATTTTGGTGTCTTACGTAAAAAACTGCTGTATAAGACTAAGGTTGAGTACGGAGATTATGCTTTAAATCATTATGAGGGCTGTCAACACGGCTGCAAATATTGTTATGCCAGGTTGATTAAGAAGAAGCCTTACCAGGTATGGGTTAAAGCTAGGCCCGTCGCCAATGCAATATCGCTGCTTAAAAAGGAACTACCTGTCTTACGTAACGAGATCAAAGAGGTATATCTCTGCTTTTCCTGCGATCCCTATATGCCGCTTGAAAGGAAAACACAGCTCACACAGAGAATAATAAAGATATTAATGGAAAATGATGTTGCTTTTAGTATTCTCACGAAGTCCGATTTAGTTCTTCGAGATCTCAATTTGCTGAGTAACTATGATAAATGCAGGGTTGGCTTCACAATAACTACTCTAAATGACAATGTGAGGAAGTTTTGGGAACCCTATGCTCCTAGTATTGAAGATAGAATTAGAGCTGTTAAAACATTCCATGATTACGGTGTAGAAACATGGATTAGTGTTGAACCCATCCTGGACAACACATACATAGATCTAATCTATAAGCTTCAAGACTATGTCAATCAATTCGTTTTTGGAAAGCTAAACTACATGAAATCAAACTTGAACTGGCGGAAAGTAGCTGAGAAAATAGTTGAAACATGCAAAGAACTCGGATTAAACTTCATTTTAAAGAAGGAACTTGCAAACCATCTTACGAAATGTCCAGGAGATTACGTAAAACTTTGACATTTGTCTCATATCTAACTTCATGTTCCGCTCGAAATGTGCCCTTTACAAATGTCTCATATCTAACTGTTGGAGGTTAGATATGAAGGCTGTATGTCCAAAATGTAAGAAACCAGGATACGGAATATATGTTAGATGGGCTAAAGATCGAAAACACCGCTACTACTATTTCCAACACTACGAGAAAGGCAGGATCCGCTGGTGCTACATTCCCCGAAAAATAGCAAAACAACTCATAGAAGAAAAGAAACTACCCATAATAATAGAAAAAATAAAGAACGAACTCCACAAGAAAGTTGGAACAATAAAATACAAATGTGAATGCGGAAAAATCACAGAATATCTCGATCTAATTTTAACAGGTGGTAAATGTCCTAAATGTGGGACCGTCTTGCTAAAGTTTTCCTGCTGTCTTACGTAATAGGGTTACGATATATATTACTTGGAGGAGCCACTACTATTACTATGATTTTGATGAGTATCTTCAATAGGCATTAGATAATTTTTCGAAAAGAAAGGGAAAGATTTTGATTTTAACAAGGAAAAATAGAGAAAACTTAATGAATCTTTTACCTACTGGGTGTTAATATACGTACTTCTTTATTATCTTTTCAATGTCTTCTTTTAGCATTTCAATACATTCTTCCGCAGCGTTAAACATGCTGCTCACAGCACTATGTACAGGATCCGTGGGATCATTAACATATCCATAAAGTTCATTCGTTTCAAGAATTCTATTCTCAAGACGCTTATAAGCTTCATTCACTGCTCTAAAAATTTCTTTCTTCAATTTTCCCAGAAATCTTTCTTATTCATATGCCCATTCCCTTAAACTAGTTTAAAAACTTAAAAAATAAATATTCTGGGGCCGTAACTCAATATGCATAACCATCACAGTGATTACGTAAGACAGTTGGGGATCTAATTTTAGGACGTCAAAAATAGAATTATGGTTCATTAATAGAGAAACTTAAAAATAATATAATGACCATAGTTTTTAGGTGAGATTATATGGATGGAGGCAAGGGGTTAACAACGATTCAAATTTCTAAGGAAACAAGAGAAAAATTGAAAAAATTCGGTATAAAGGGAGAGACTTATGACGAAATTATAAAAAGACTTTTAAAATTAGCAGAAAAAGTTGGTGGGAAATGTGAGTGAAAAAGTAGTTATGATAGATATTGATGATTTAGGTATAGATACAGTTAACATAAGAGGCGGGGAGTGGGATTATGACGAAGAACTCGTTAAATCTATCAAGGAGAACGGGATAATCGAACCATTGATAGTAAGACCGGCTGATCCATCTACTGGAAAGAAATACGCAATAATATGTGGAAGTAGAAGATATAATGCTGCAATTGAGGCAGGATTAAGGGAAGTACCATGTATAATTAGGGAAGTAGATGATGTTACAGCGATAGGGCTAACAATAATGGAAAACAGACATAGAAAAGATGTACCAGGATGGAGAATTGCCTTAAAAATCGGAGAAATGTTCGATCGATTGGACCATAGGGGAAAGAAAAAAGATATTCTAAAAATAATAGCAAATAAAACAGGGTTCTCGGAAACCACTATAC
>JAEOSG010000133.1 GCA_016840485.1 Candidatus Baldrarchaeota archaeon | reverse complement strand
GGAGCTATAATAGCACCTCCACCTATGCCATAAGCCCCACCAATTATGCCAACGATAAAAGATAAAGTAAACAATGCAAGCGTCGGAAAGGAAAATTTCTCTCCCCAGAACTCGTATTCTATCTCTTTAAACTCATCTTTTTTGTTTTAACAACTGCTTCTGCTGGCAAACCAGCAGCAATTTTTTTCTGTTGCTACTTCTTTATCTTCTCTATCCTCTCCTTAAATTTCTTTTTCAAGTTCTTTTAGTTTTACATTTGGATAAAAAGTTGAATACAACAGTCTTAAACCAAGGTAAAGCAGAACGCAGCCAACAAACAACTTGAAAACTTTCGGATCTGGCAGGTACACAATTCTTATAACTGCACCCATGAAAACGCCGGGAAGTGTTCCTAGGATTATTACCAACGTAACAGGTCATGCCATCCTTCTATCTTTTATGTATCTATAAACACCGCTGGGAATTGCAACTAAGTTATAAACAAGATTCGTTGAACTAACCGCTGGAGTTGTGAATCCTAGGACGCTAACCTGGAATGGTAAAAGCAAAAACGCTCAGAAACGCCAGCCTGAGCTGTAAAGAGGGCAATTATAAACGAAATTATGGGTAAGTAGAAAAGCCACATGTTGTGACACCTTAAGAATTACGCAAACAGATTTACCAGTAGGGCCATTCTGACTTCTCAATAACTTCAACCATCTCATCTTCCCAATTCCTTAACCTGTCACCCCATTTTTTAATAAGCTCTAATAGCTTACTATCATCTAGCGGCACCGAACCACATATCTTGACAATCCCTAGTATCTCTCCATTTTTTATAACTCCATTTTCGGTTGGTAAAAAAAGCACTCCATCTATGCCTCCAGCTTTTTCAGACGGTAAAAGGTCAACAACCTCTCCAAGCGCATGTTTAATTATACCGACTGGAATTACCAAAGAATTTTGAAGAAACTTAATTTCTTCAATTTTTATAACAGTAAACTCTCTTTTTTTCACTTCTTTTTTTTCTGTCGAAATTATAAGGTCCCAATAAGTTGTAGGATCTAAGGATAACTCATACGGAATTAGTTTACCGATTAATTCTCCAACAGTCTTCTCATATTTCCTGTGGAGCTCCTCTCTATTTTTGACATTTTCTATATCTTCCGAATCTTCCATAACTTCTATATGATCTAATATAATTAAAAAATTGTGACATCCTCCACAGGCCTTGCGCGGGGCGCGAAGCAAAAGCCCCACCCGGTCATTTTTAGCAGAAAAAGAGAAATAGTTTTGTTTGGAAGCAATTCATCCCGCAAGCTGAAGCTTGGGGATTTCTTGCTTATGTTTTGGTTAATGATCTGATTTAAATCGAAACACCCTCTCTTTCTGTCTCCCTTCTCACGATCTCAACTGGAGTAAGAGCTCTCGTGTCTATAAGCTTCTTAATCTTTGGCTCATATTCGGGTTTGACAACTAAAACAGGTGCTTTTGTCTCAAATATTATCCTCTCTGCATAATTTTCTCCAAATAATTTCTTAAACAGTGAAGGTCTCTCAGTGCCTATGATTATCATATCTATTCCCAGTTCCCTCTCTTTCCTTTCTATTTCCTCACCAACAATCCCAAAGTAGTGTCCAACCACTTCAAAATCAAGCCCAGTCTCTTTCAACTTCTTAACAGCGACAAGTAAGGTTTTTTTCGCTTTTGCTCTAAGTGAGTCATAAAATTTCTTTTCGTCTTTCTCTGATGGAATTGGAATCGGCTCTATGTCATGTACATACATTAGGTAAGGTTTTATATTGAAGCCGGATAGGTTTAAGTCTACTGCACAGTCGACAGCTTTTTCACCTGTATCCGACTCATCAACTACAACTAAAACATTCCATTTTTCTAACATATTTTTTCACCCCCCAAACAACATAATACCACATAACACAACTACCAAAAAAATTGAAATCAGACCTCTTTTTTCTCTTTAGCCTTCTCCATTCTTAATCCAAAACCTTCGAAGAGGAAGTATATTGAGTATCCCCACCACAGCGTATATACAACATAGAAGACCAAGAGTCCTGCAGCTAGTATCACCTCTTCGCTAATGTTTTTAGCTTCTATACCGTAATAGTTGTAAGCCGGCTCTATAGCTCTGGTTATAACCTCTTTTTCAATGAATATTCCCACATCGATCTTGTCTCTGTTACCTGATTTTTTGTAGTCCTTTTCTATCTTTTTAAGTGAGAGCCACCAGTAGTACAGTGCCTCCCTCTCATTGTAACCATATTTGTTATAGATGACTTTTCCTTCATTCTTGTACATCGCATCCGCATCAGTCAAGGCACTTTGCAAAACCCTCCCCAAATCACCGCTTATCACTATTTCGTTATCCGAAACCTTAACATCAGCACCAGCTTTTGAGTAAAGCAATGCAGTTTTTTCAGCCTCACTACCATCCTTCATTTTTATTGTAACTTTAAGCTCCTTTCCAACGTATTTTTCTGCTTTTTCACTCACTTCAGGTATGAAATATACGGAACCCTTTGAAAGCATATTGAAATCGTTATCAGCAAACTCCATGAAATGCTTGCCATCCCATATCGGCAATGCTAATGCTGTTAACACTCCAAAGAAAGTTATTGTCAAGACAATTCCGATTGCAAGATATTTCTTTGACATCGTTTACTCCTCCTTAAGCGATTTAAGGTTACCAACAAATTTTAGGGACACCCATCCAGCGAATACGATGACTATTGCAAAGAAGACAGCGATTCCTATAAGATTCAAAGTATCCCCAACAGATTTGTCTAAGCTTATAACTCCTGCAGACGAAAGCTTTCCTGGTAGTGCAAAAAGTCTGTTGAGAAAACCTGCAAGAATAACAGTAGCGTAAAACCCTCTGATGTACAATCCCTTAACTACTTTGGTTGTCAAAGCACCAACCTGTATGCCTATCAGTGAACCTATCAACAACCCCATGGCGAGCGTGTAGAATACGAATCCGTAAATTGCGTACTGACCAATCGATGCATAGCCAGCGGTTATTATTATCTGGAATATATCAGTACCAACAGTTGTAAAGGATGAAACACCAAGCATGTAAACGTACATTGGGAAAGTTAGGAATCCACCTCCAACACCCATTATAGCAGCTACAAAGCCAACAACAAAACCACACATTACAACAAACCAAGCTGAGATCTGTCTACCTCCCGGATACAAGTCGTGGTCAAAGGATATCATGGGTGGAATATGTACTGACTGCAGCTTTATTGCCAGTTTAGTTGTTGCAACAACTTCTGCTGGATTCGCTCCATCAAATGCAGCAACCCTCTTCCGAAGTCTTAAATAATCTCTCATGGCAAAAGTGCCCAAGAAGCCCAATAGAAGTACGTAAACCGTGCTGATGAGAACATCGCTTAATATGGGATTTGCGTAATAAACCGCCCTGTTTATCGTACCTCCACACGTAACTCCAATGATAGAACCGGAAACAAATGTTACTGCTAGTGCTACACTAACATTCCCGAGTTTTCTATGAACAGCTGTTCCCATTATGGCTTTTGCGAATATATGAAACATGTCTGTGCCGACCGCAAGAATACCTCTAACGCCAGCGCTCATTAAAGCTGGAGTAATTATGAATCCTCCACCAGCCCCAATACAGCCTGTAATCAATCCAGCGCATAGGCCAATGAATAGTGATGCAATAAGCATTTGAGTTGTAGAAAATGCTGGAGCATAAGCTTTCTTCCCTCCAAGAACTGGTGGTAAATCTGTAGCAAACACGAGTGGCACAACAAGTACTGGCAGTAGCATTAGTCCTAGGATCAGGAGCTTTCTTTTGTCATACAGGATTGTCTTGCTTACTTCATATTCCCATCTGGCATGTGCCTGTGCTGCAGCGACACACGCCTTATATATATCTCTTATCATACCACCCCCCCATATTGCGTAAGTTATATGATCATTTCTTAATTTAACATCTATTATATGATATAGTATGACAAAAAACGTATTTATAATTTTCCGACATGATATATTATGAAAATTGTGAGTGACTAGTGTGAAAGAACCAAAATAGGATTAAGTTTTTAAGTAATAGGGTATAAAATAATGCAATGAAGACTACACAAGAGATGAAAAGAATAACTGTATCGCTAGATAGTGAAACATCTAGAATGGTTGAAGAATTAGTTGATAAAGACAACAAAACAATTTCTGAAATTATTAGATCTGCTATATCCAGTTATTATAAACTTGAAGGCAATAAAAAGCTTAAACCTGAGGTTATAGAAATTGTATCCGAACTACTATCGGAAAGAGAACATGTAATTGTGGATATTGGATTATGGGCGGCAATACTTGAAGAATTGAATGAAAAAGCCAAAGAAGACTTTTGGAAGGTTGTGGAAGAGATAGGTTGGGAGCATGGTATTCAACTCAAAAGTATGGGTTTGAAGAGAATTCATGATGTTCTCAAGTATTTGGAATCTGAGAACTGGTTTAGGGTTAAGATAATCTCTAAAAACACTTACATTTTGGTGCTTACAGCAAAGGCTGAGGATAAAATTTTGAGTGTTTTTTTACAAGGTGTGTTTAAAGCTGTAGAACTGCCCGTTGACATCCTTGAAGGAAACAGAAAGCTCATCATAGTTGATAAAATGCTTGATAGTCAATCAGAGCTATTGAGAAAGTACCTTGATTAGATTAATCTTAAATGTTTCATCGTTTAATAAGAATAATATACGAAAGATTTGAATTGATAAAGTATTGCTGTTATGAGGTTATGTTATGCATCCGACTGACTTTTCTAAGTAGTCTGAGGCAATTTTAAGAAGTTTGTAAAGTTTGTATGAACTTACAGAAGGATAGTTTTTGTTCTTTGTGGGATAACCACAATAAATTTCCCAACAAAGCATTGCCTTGCCATTCCTATATTTTGTTCCGTATTTTTCTAACATAACTTGTCTCTAATGTAAAGTTATTTTGAGGTGCACCCCTAAAAGTGGACAACTAGTTAAGCAATAAAATTGAAGGGGGTGAATGATGAGCAAAAAGAGAAAAAAGTACACAAGGGAGTTCAAAATCTCAGTTATTACCGAGCTAGATTCTGGAAAAACAATAGCTCAGGTTTCAAGGGAATACAATCTCCATCCTTCTATGGTTATAAGATGGAAGAAGGAATACAACAAGCAGGATCTGCATTCAGAGGAAATGGAGTTACAAGCAATGAAAGTAGAATAGCTGAACTGGAGAGACTGGTAGGAAGCTACGCAGAGAATGCCTTTTTAAAAAATGCATTGGAGAGACTGCGGAAAATCAAGGAAAGGAGGTGAGATACATGCTAATTGGGGAAGCAGAAATACCAGTAACTAAAGCAACGGAATTGCTGGGAGTTAGCAGGAGCAGCTATTACAGATGGAGAAAGTTGGACGGAGAAAATGAAAATGACATGGAACTCAGAAACCTTAGCAGAATTGCTATCGAATTCCCTGCTTACGGATACAGAAGAATTACAGCAGAACTCAGGAGAAGAGACAATTCAGTGAATCACAAGATAGCAGGCTAATGAGAGAAGACAACTTACTGTGCATAAAGAGGACTTTCAAGCCAGTTACAACTGATTCAAACCATAAATACAGGAAATACCCCAACTTGCTAAAGGATCTTGAAGTGAACAGGATCAACCAGGTATGGGCTGCTGACATCACTTATATCCGATTGCAAAGGGAACACATCTATGGCAGTAATCATAGACATTTTCAGCAGGAAATGCGTTGGATGGGAGCTGGGAAAGAACTTAGATGCTCAGCTTACCCTTAGTGCTCTGAAAAAAGCTCTAAAAGATCGTAACACGATTCATCACTCAGATCAGGGTGTGCAGTATCCGAGAAATATGTTAGCTGCCTTGAAGAACGTGGAATCGAGATCAGCATGAGTAGAAAGGAAAGTCCATGCGATAATTTGTTGAGAGCTTTATTGGCACATTGAAGACTGAAGAAGTCTATCTTAAAGAATACGAGACTTTTTCAGATGCACTAAGCAATATCGGGGAGTTTATAGAGGGGTTTACAATAAAAAGAGGCTACATTCGTCTTTGGGTTATAAGTCACCTAAAGACTTCGAGAGGGAGGTGGGTTTAAATACTGTTGCTTAACTTACTGTCTCAAAATAGGGGTCCACCTCAGAATGTGCTGATTTTCAAGAGAGAAAAGAAACAGTATGGGAAGTATGAGAAAGATATTCAAGAAAAATATGGTGACAAAATCAAGAGTTCTAAGGAGATCTCTTCGATGCAAGAAGAAGTAATATTGGTCGCATCCCTCTACGACATGAATGAAGTTGCCGAAATCAAGCCAGAAGCTGGAAGCTCCTATATTCTCTCACAAAGCGAACCATTCGATGAGGAGATGGAGATAAGTTACGAAAAGCTATTGAACTGGCTAAGTTATTTGGGCATACCTCTATATCAGGCACATGCATCAGGACATGCAGCACCTCATGAAATCAAACACGTAATCGCTGAGATCTCACCTAAAAGGGTGATACCGATTCATACTCAAAGACCCGAGCTATTTCAGAGATATGTATTTGATTTAGGAGTTGAGGTTATTATTCCAAAAGAAGACTGGAGTTTCAAACTATGAGTCTAAGAAATTCAGAAGGAAATAGCATGAGTAAAAATTCCAAATTTAAGCTAACGATTGAACTCGTCCCCTCTACAGTTTGGTTTTTCTCTGTTTATCAGCTATTAAAAAGAAATAATCAGCTGAGTAAATGGAGAAAAATTAAGGAGGGTCTTTTCAAGAAAGAAGGGAGAAAATGTCGGATTTGCGGTAGCGAAGGGCGTTTAGAAGCTCATGAATTCTGGGAGTATGATGACGAAAACCACATCCAGAAATTGGTTGCTATCCATCATCTGTGCAGTATGTGTCACAAAATCAAGCACATTGGGTTCTGGTGCTATACCGGTGAAGGACAAAAACAACTAGCCAAAGCAGGATTGAGTAGAGAGGACTTAATCGACCATTTTTGCAGGGTTAACAACTGCTCAAGGGAGGAATTTGAAGAGCATGAGAGGGAAGCTTTCAGAATTTGGAAGGAGAGAAGTAGTCATCAATGGAAGCAAGATTTTGGCAGGTATTGCGATTAATTAGTGCAATCCTATAAACTTTCAAAATCTTCTGAAATTATTTTTATTTTAGCTCGTATTCAAACTTTTTCTTTGGAAATTCTCCAGGCTCAAGTATATGCAACCAATCGTTGACCCGTTTTCGGTACTCTATGGCTACCTCCACTATTGATTTAAGCTCATCTGTATCAAAGCTCTCATTTGGTATCTGAAGCTTAATTAAACCGCTTGCAATCTTGGTTTCAAGCTTCATACCAAAGTAGATACTGACTACGAACTCATAAGAGAGTTCAAAACAACAACTGCTTGCGTTCACGATTCCCAGATTGATTTATCTGAGA
>JAEOSG010000132.1 GCA_016840485.1 Candidatus Baldrarchaeota archaeon | reverse complement strand
ACTCTATTTACACGAGCAAGATCACTAATAATACTTTTATAAATATCCGTTATTAGTTTCCCATAACGTGATGTAGCAATTACTAAATCATAGTGAGACTTTTTGAAAAGTGCCCCAAGTGGTTCCTTTGCTGTTGTTATTTTAAATCCCCAGTAGATGTTTATTTCATTTTTTGAAATGGGTATCCCTAATGTTCTTTTATTCCTTTTTATGATTTTTATTGTAACTCTCTCTCCTCTTGAGATTTTTGTATTTTTTAAAATGACTGGAAGTAATTTTTCAGCACCTACATCGACAAGCGCTTTCCTTTTTAGGATTTTAACTACAAAACCTTCTCTTATCTCTCCATTCTTTAATTCGTCAAATTTCTTTTTGAGGGGATGATGAGGTGTAGCAAGAGGCGGCAATAAACCCACATACCTAAATTCTTTGGATAGTTTGAACAGTCGCTTTCTAAGGTATTGTGGCGTTTCCAGGTATCTTAGCATATTTTCTATATACTTTGACTTTTCTTCGTAGTTTTTTCCAATTTTATCGGGATATATAACTATTTCTTCAACTCGAAAAATAGCTGCAGCTCTACCTATCATTCCGATTTTAATAGCCTTCTGTTTAGGATCTGGTACCTCATCAAGAATAGAAGCTGGTATGAAGATAGAAATAAAAGGTTTTATCTTTGGTGGGTATTCCAATGTAAAACACCTCTCAAATAGACAGATAAAACATTTTTGAACTTAACGGTTATGTTTTAAAACATGCATCTTAATTTTTCTAGAATGTGTGTAAGTTAAAAATACATACAATTTTCTTGGTGATTTAGATGAAAATAAATATAGTTTTTCTCAGGAGACTGGAACCTGAAGAAGTCCTTGCAAAAATACGAACCTACGAATTAAAATATGGAAATATAGAGAACCTTGGGCAGAGGATAGGTAAAGGAAGGGCAACACTTAATGAAGCATTGGAGTATTTAGAGTGGAGAAGATTATTACATGCATATAAAGCATACGAAGAAGGAGAAGAACTAGATTACGTACTGGAGGAAATTAAAGAGAAAGATATAGATTCTTTAAAAAAGATATTAACAAAAGAAAGGCTAAAAATATTGATAGTTTTAGGAAGAGAAGAATTTGAATCTATATCCAACCTTGCGCGTTATCTAAATAGAAACATTAAGAATGTTTATCAAGATCTTATCATTTTACAGAAAAATGGATTTATCAGACTTTTAAGAAAAGGGAGAAATGTAACACCAAGATTGTTGATAGATCAGATCACTTTGAAATTTAGATAATTTGCTGCAAAACTATATATCTAGCACAAATTTAATGATCCATTGACCCGTATCCTTGGTTTTACCAATTTCCATTAAGGAGTAAGTTATGGCTTTTACTTCTGTTCTTTGATCATGTTTTTCAATGCTAAAAGGTTCGCCCCAAGCTTCACCAACCAATGTATACATGTCATTTCCTTTTTGTATTATCTTGTGCACTTTAAATTTAGAGAAAACAATTCCATACGAACCAAAAATGAAAAGTAGCTCTTCAAGCCACTCGTATAATAACGCGTAGAGATCCTCAGCATTAACAGAAATTTCATGTTTCTTCTTTGGCTCTACTTTATTTAAGTCTGTCATAACTTCAAACATAGCGACTGCTGCCCATTCAAAAGCCTCTTCCAAGGTGTCTCCCCATACTTTTATGTAAACATCTGCAGTATGCTCTAAAAACTCGAAGCCGCCTGTCATTAAAATCACCCTTAAAATTCAATTCCCCTTTAGGTAGATAATGGCGCCGGGGGTGGGATTCGAACCCACGCGGCCCGTAAGGGCCACGGGCTATCTTGAACTTTTCCATTTACGTCACTCAAGGCCCGCGCCCTAACCGGTGCAAAACCTGTAGTCCACTTGGCTACCCCGGCGCACCATTACCCATACACAGGTCACTACTATTATCTCCTTTTGGGTAAATTTTCTTCCCCACATGGTTTATTGAAGTTTTTGTTTTTAAACCTTAGGAGTATTTTCATAAAAATGTTGAAATACATCCCGAAATCTGTACGTAAATAATTAATTAACATTAATATTTTTACTAACAGTAAAAAATGACAAAAATCCAATAAATCAAGTATCTATAGTTATGATTTTGGATAAAAAACTACGATCTAAGCAATTAGGGTTTACGTTACTTCTAACTCGACAAATACTTCTGGGGGTATTCTTATCCTCATAATTTGGCGTAATGTTCGTTCATCCGCATCAATAATGACTAGTCGCTTGTGTAACTTTAATATATAGTGTTCCCAAGTTGCGGTTCCTTCGCCGCATGGCGACTTCCGTACGGGGACTTTTAATTTTTTAGTTGGCAGTGGTATTGGTCCTGAAATATGTACCCCTGTTCTTTGAGCTATGTTTTTTATCTGTTGACATATCTCCTCAATTTGTTGAGCATTAGTCGATGTGAGTCTTATTTTCGCTTTCTGCATTTGGCGTCACCTGAAGAAAAAGATAAAAGGTTATTTAGCAGGCACGATCTCCTTCACGATGCCAACCGCAACTGTTTTACCCATGTCCCTGATAGCAAATCTTCCAAGTTGCGGAAGTTCTGCATATTTTTCTATTACAAAGGGTCTTGTTGGTACAAATTTAACTAAAGCCGCATCGCCTCTTTTTAGGTATGCCGGCTTCTCTTCTACAATTTGTCCAGTTCTTCGGTCGATCTTTGTTAGTAACTCAGCAAACCGCGTAGCAACATGTGCTGTATGGGCATGAAGTACTGGAGTATATCCTGGTGCAATGGATGTCGGATGCCAGATTACTATTATTTGACCGATAAATTCTTTTGCTACCGTCGGCGGTTTGTCAGGATGTCCTGCAACGTCTCCTCTGCGTATATCCTTCTTAGAAACACCTTTGACGTTGAATCCTATATTGTCACCTGGTACGGCTTGTTGGAGGGGTTCGTGGTGCATTTCAATGCTTTTAACTTCTCCCTTTACACCTGCTGGTTCAAATACAACCGTGTCTCCAACTTTTAGTACACCAGTTTCAACTCTTCCAACCGGGACTGTACCGACACCAGTAATACTGTAAACGTCTTGTATTGGGATTCTTAAGGGTTTGTCGATTGGTTTTGGTGGTACTTCAAATTGATCAAGAGCCTCCATAAGAGTTGGGCCATCGTACCATGGCATTTTGTCGCTTTTCTTTACCAGGTTATCCCCTGTCCATGCGGATACTGGGACAAAATGTATTTTGTCTACCTTATACCCTATTTCTTTTAATAGTTGAGCTACTTCATTTCTTATTTCTTGGTATCTTTCTTGGCTCCAGTTTACTGAGGGGTCATCCATTTTGTTAATAGCTACAACTATTTGGCTAACTCCTAGCGTGAATGCTAGGTAGGCATGTTCTCTTGTTTGACCGCCTGGTCCTATTCCAGCTTCGAACTCACCTTTTTTGGCTGATACTACGAGTACTGCTGCGTCTGCTTGGCTAGCACCGGTAATCATGTTTTTTATGAAGTCTCTGTGACCTGGAGCATCAATTATTGTGAAGTAATATTTGCTGGTTTCGAATTTCCAAAATGCTAGGTCTATTGTTAGACCTCTTTCTCTTTCTTCCTTTAGTTTGTCTAGAACCCATGCATATTTGAAACTCTCTTTTCCAATTTTCTTTGCTTCTTCTTCATACTTTCTGAGCGTTCTTTCATCTATGGCTCCTGCAAGGTATAAGAGATGCCCCATTAGTGTGGATTTTCCATGGTCCACGTGACCAATTATTACTAGGTTTAGGTGTGGTTTTTCGGACATGTTGTCTTCCCTCCTAAAGAGAGTTTTATTGTTAAATTTTTAATATTATTGTTTTTTGGGAAATAGTTAGGTGATTATATAAATTTATCTAAGAGGCTTTTAGTGTGATATTCAATATATCAATTAATATTAAATGTATTAGGTTTTACTTTAAATTATTCAGATCATCGTAATGGTTTTTCTTTCTTGCCCTCTAGGAGAGCTTTTAGTGATACCCCGTTAACCTTAATTACTTTCCATCTTACTCCCGGTAGATCGCCGTAACTTCTTCCCTTTCTTCCACCTATTCCCTCTATGATAACTTCGTCGTGCTCTTCGATAAATAGTAGTCCTCCGTCGCCGGGTACGAAAGCAGTTACTTGTTTTCCGTTCTTAATTAGTTGTACTCTTACACACTTTCTAATGGCGCTATGAGGTTGTCTTGCTTCGATACCAACTTTTTCTAGTACTATTCCTCTAGCTTGTGGAGCTCCTTCTAATGGATCTGCTTTCACTCTCAGACCTAACATCCTTCGTTTATATGCCCAACTCTTCCATCTGAATTTTTGTCTTTTCATTTTTAGTTTTCTAGCTGCGAATTCTCCTCTTGGTGCTTTTAATCCTGTCATTTAATTCTACCTCTGGACCTTTCTGTGGGAGTTTTGAGTGTGTAGTGTTGCGAAGCTTAGATTATGTACTCCTTATTTAAGTTTTTTGACAAAAATAGTAATGCTAACCTAACTGATAATAACATCATCTATGTTGAAGTGCCTTTGTACAAGTATTCTAGCCTTTGCAACATTTTTTCCGTTTTTACCTATCGCTATTCCCCTGTCTTTTGGATCTACTGTAACTATGGCGATCTTTTTACCGTCTCTTCGCTCAGTTATGTGCACAGACTTTACTTTAGCTGGTAACAAAGCATTTTTAATTAATTCTTCCGGCGTATCAGCGTATTCAACGATATCTACTGGTTTTCCGAGAAGTTTTCTTATTTTTTTGACATTTGCCCCGCGCTTTCCAATGGCTAGCCCCAGATCTCCAGTTTTAACTACAAAAATTATTCTATCAGCATTCTCGTCAATTATACAATCTTTAGCCACAGCTCCTGTCAATCCTTCAAAAAAGGTTATATATTGGATTTCTTCTGTGGTTAATTTTACCTTACTCGACGCCATTGTTCTCTCCCTTCACAAGTTTTAATATTTCCGAATCACCCGGATCAATAATTGCCATAGCGGCAACCATGAAAGGTTTACCACAAACCGCTCCTAAATCCCAACTTGTTCCATCATAGATATAAACTGGAACATTTGAAAGTTTGCAATAATATTCAAGATCATTTTTAATTTCAGCTGGACAATTAGATGCCACTATCGCAAGTTTAACTTTACCATGTTTGACTAGTTGAATTGTTCTCTTACTTCCAAGAATTACTTTTCCAGTTCTTACAGCCATCCGGATTGCTTTATCTACATCAACCACTTGAACTTTCCCCCTCTTTATGCTTTAAGGTATACATTAGTAGTTCCAGCGAACCCGTCCCTAAAGGAATTTCTTGACCTATTATAACGTTTTCGGCTACTCCCCTTAATACGTCCTGTTCTCCTCTTAGGCTCGCTTCCAGGAGGTGTTTCACGGTGACTTCAAAAGCAGCTCTAGCGAAGACACTTGGTTTTTCACCGCTTACACCATGTCTTCCTATTTGTTTTACCTCCCCGGTGGCCGTCATTAGATCTGCTACAAGCATGATATGTCTAATGTCGACGTCGAGACCTTGTTCTTCAAGTACTCCCATTGCTTCTTCTATTATTATGTTTCTTGCTGCCTCGATGCCAAGTACTTCAGCTATTTCATGTATGTTATTAGTTTTTGTTCTCGTAAAATCAACTCCCGGTACTTTTATAACTTCTGCTAGATTCGAACCCTCGGTATAAAGGACATATTCGTTTGTCTCCTTGATTTTTCTTATAATGACTCTTGTTATTCCCTTGATTCCTTTGATTTGAAGATTTCTTATTTTTTCTAGTAATCTTTGAAGTTCAGGCAGTTTTTCGGTTTTTCGCTCAATGTATATTATGTTATCCTCGACAACTACTTCTCCCTTTTTAAGTTTTTTAAGTCGTTCTGCTACCTCTTCCACATTTACTCCTTTGTTTTTCATGAGTTCAGGGTCTAACACTATAAGTATACGTCTATTCACCAGATCAATTTCAACGTTTTTTGCCACGTTTTCTATTTTTGTCATCTCTATTTTTTGCGCTATTTCTCTTGCTTTCTCTTCACTATGACGATATTCTTCTTCTAAATAAATTGTCATCATCGGTGTTGAGGGATTTCGGCGCGCATCAACTATTTCAATTAAACGTGGTAATCCCAAAGTTACGTTAAGCTCAGCGACCCCTGCATAGTGGAAAGTTCTCAGCGTCATTTGGGTGCCAGGTTCCCCAATGGATTGAGCTGCAACAGTACCTACAGCCTCTCCAGGTTCTACTAGTGCCATCTTATAAGCTTTAATAACCTCTTCTATTATGCAATTAAGCTGTTTTTTTGTAATTTTCAATTGTGATAATTTTTCTCTAAGCTGTTCAATAATTAGGGGGGGAAGAATATTTTTCTTTTGTAGTTCTTTGAGTTTCTTCTCTACTTCCTTTTGGATGCTTTCTGTCATGTTCGCTCACTCTCACTTAAGACCTTTTCAATAATAATATCAATATTAACCGCTTTCCCGTGATCGCTCTTCGCAGGGTCTACACCATCCTCTCCATAAACTAATTGAATTATTCTGCTTGAGGCATCCCTTACTGTACCGTCATATTCAACCTTTAGGTCTTGAAGTGCATTTATTAATCTTCTTTGCATGTACCCACTTGTGGAAGTTCTTACAGCTGTGTCTACAAGCCCTTCTCTTCCACCCATTGCATGGAAAAAGAATTCTATTGGATCAAGCCCAGTGCGGTAGTTTGATGCAACAAATCCTCGCGCTTTGGCACTTAAATCTCCCACCTTAAAGTGTGGAAGCGTTCTATTTCTGTATCCACGTTTGATACGTTCGCCACGAACTGATTGTTGACCGACGCATGCGGCCATTTGGGCTAAGTTAAGCGTGCTTCCTCTAGCTCCTGTTTCTGCCATTATTACTGCGTGGTTTTCAAGCCCAAGATGTTCGCTTGCTATGTCACCTGCTTTATCTCTAGCTTCGGCCAAAACCTTCATTATCTGCATTTCTAGGGTCTCCTCTAATGTTCTTCCCGGTAATCTTTGAAGCTCTCCTCTCCTATAGCTTTCTATTAATTTATCCACTTTTTCTTCTGCTTCTTTAAGTATTTCCTGAATTCTGATCATCGCTACTCTCGGTATTTCAACTTCGTCGATTCCCATGGTAAAGCCTCTTCTCGATATAAACTCTATTAGAAGCCTTCCAATTTTGTCGATAAATTCTCTTGCAGCGTCTGTTCCAAAGTCTTTTATTATTCTGTGTAAAATGCTATCGGGTTGAAATGCGCCTATACTTTTCTCGTCAATTACTCCAGCAATAAGTTGCCCATCTCTCACCACTACGTAAGCATCATAAGGACATTTTTCTTTTAAGCATCCTCCAGGGCATTTTCTGCACACACTTGCTCTAAGAGAGATATTTAACCCCTTAGGAAGAAATAGGCTAAATATTTGTTTGCCTGTCCAGAGAG
>JAEOSG010000039.1 GCA_016840485.1 Candidatus Baldrarchaeota archaeon | reverse complement strand
CATGTTGATTTACTTGTCCCAGATGAAATTCTTAATGAGTTAATTCAAGAATTAATGGAAAACATAGATTTTAGGTTTTCTAAGAACATTATGATAGTATCCAATATTGAAGCTGGTATATCGACGAAATTTGACCGAATAAGGGAGAAACTAAATAAGGATGCTAAGGTAAAGCCTCAAATTCCGATAGAGAAACTTTTATCGGAAGCTAAAAAATATACGAAAGTAGACGTTCCAAAACTCACTCTTACCGTGGTCGCTGGACTGATAGCGCTTATAGGTCTCTTTCTAAATAATATAGCGATTATAATTGGTGCTATGTTGCTTTCACCAATATTGGGACCAATATATAGTTTCTCGATTAACTCGGCTCTTGGAAAAATAAGGGATTCTTTAAAGGCTCTACTTGAATTGTTATCCTTTGTTGTAGTGGTAATATCTTTCTCGGCTTTGCTTACCTTCTTATTACGATTTATTTTTCCTCAGAAAATTAAACTTGGGTCTGAAATAATGTTAAGAAGCGAGCCAAGCTTAATTTATGTTATTATGGCAATTTTACTTGGATTTGCGGCGATTATGGCTATGGCAATGGATATACCAGAAATTTTAGCTGGAATAGCTATAGCTGCCGCGGTGTTACCTCCTTCCGTAGTTGTTGGTATAGCTATTGGGATGTTTAATCTTCAGATATTTCTTGGATCTCTTTTGCTTACTCTTGAAAACGTTCTTGGTCTTTTGATCGGTTCTCTTCTTGCTCCTATTCTTCTTAATATTGGACCAAGAAGATATTATGAAAAAAGAGTTGCAAAATTTTACATACTTAGGGCAATATCGATTTTATCGTTTTTGACAGCTGCTGTTATTATTCTTGACTTACTAAAAGAAATTATCCTTAATTTATTAACCAAAATTTAGTTTTTCCTCACTAATTTCTTAGTTTTTATCGCTATAGGTTGAGGAACTACGTAGTTATCGTTTTGTTCTTGCTGTTAAACAATTTTTGCAGAGTTAACCACATTTAAATACCTATTCCTTATATAGCCTTAAAATTCAAGTTAGTGTGTCGTGTGAAGCTAAGTATTTATAATTGTTCAGCTTTGGTTGTTGTAATTGATTTCACTAGCTTAGCTTAACTCAAAATTTCACATAGTAAAACAAATGATGTTGGAGGAACTATGGTGTTTGACCCTGTAAGCTTCGATAATTTATTAAGACCTAAATCTGTTGCAATTATTGGAGCTTCTCGGACGAGGGGGTTTTACTGGGTCAGATCGTTTTTGGAATATGGTTTTCCAGGCGAAATCTTCCCAGTGAACCCTAAGGAGAAAGAGGTTTTAGGTCTTAAATGTTATCCAAGTATTTTAGATGTTCCTCAAGAAGTTGATTTCGCTATAATTGCTGTTCCAGCTCCAATTGTTCCAAAGGTTCTAGAAGATTGCGCTAAAAAGGGTGTAAAACTAGCTACGATTTTCTCTTCTGGGTTTTCCGAAACGGGTACAAAAGAAGGAGTTTTATTAGAAAAAATGGTTGCTGAAGTCGCTAAGAAAGTTGGTGTTAGGGTTTTTGGTCCAAATTGCATGGGTGTATACTTTCCTAAGCAAGGTTTAAGTTTTAGACCAGATTTACCTAAAGAAAGCGGCAGTGTTGGTTTTATTTCTCAAAGTGGTGGAAATGCGATTGGAATTATTATTTGCGGATCTGTTTGGGGGCTGAAATTTTCTAAAGTTTTTTCTTATGGTAATGCTGCTGATCTCGATAGTCCCGATCTTTTAGAATATCTTCGGTGGGACGAGGAAACAAAGGTAATCGGCATCTATATCGAAGGTGTAAAGAATGGTAGTAAGCTTCTATCTGTTTTAAAGAAAACAACCAAGGAGAAACCTGTTGTTGTTTGGAAAGGTGGAGTTACTGAACTTGGTTCTAGAGCTGTTGCATCGCACACTGGGGCTTTAGCTGGTTCTGCCAAAATATGGGAAAGTGCCCTTAAGCAGGCTAATGTAGTGTCTGTTCATAGTTTGGAGGAGATGATTGATGTTCTTTGTGGCTTTTCTTTTCTTCCACCACCTAAAGGCAAGGATTTGGGCATTGTCTCGATTAGTGGTGGTTCTAGTGTGGTTTGTACAGATGTGGCTGCACGATTTGGTTTTAATGTTCCTGAACTTCCTCGAAAGGTTCAGGAGAAGATTCGTAGTGTAATTCAGCCGGTTGGTGTGAATGTTAAGAACCCTATTGATTTGGCTAGTTCTTTTTTTAATTTTGATGCTGTAGAGTTTGCTCTGAGAGAAGTTATGGATTGTGTGGATGTTCTTATTTTTGACTTTCAAGTTCATTATCTAACTTTAAGGGAAAGTTTTGGTGAACGTGGCATTGTTGAAAAAATGATTAAGATCGTTGTTGACATTGGTTGTGAATATTTGGCTACGGGTAAGCCTTTCCTAATAGTGCTTCCTCTAACTTTCTGTGAAAATGCATGGTTAAAAAGTAAAAGAAGTTTTCAGAAAGCTAAAATTCCTGTATTTACGTCCATAACTAGGGCTGCCAACACGTTATCAAAGATTTACAATTTTTATCAGCGAAAGAGGTTACGTGAGTAGGCTGTCTATTAGTAGTTGTTGAAGATTTGTTAACAGAAGTTTTTTATGTAAGTTTTTAAATTAGTGGAGTAAGGAAAGGGGGTGTGCAAGTATGAGCGTATATGAAATGCTTAAGAGTATTTTTGAAGAGAAGGCAGCTAAAATCGAGGAACTAAAGGATGAACTTGCTGGTTTCGAAAAAGTTTTTCAAATATCAGTCACTGATGGAGAACCTTGCTACATAGAATTGAAAGAAGGGCAATTCAACGTTGTTAAAGGCCAACATGAAAACCCTTCATTAGTTTTAACAGCTGACTCTGCTGTATGGGAACAAATATTGAAAGGAGAATTAGACTCGGTTGCAGCTTATATGTCAGGGCAACTAAGAATTGAAGGATCACTTGAAGACGCTATGAAATTAAAAACAATACTTGACAAAGTTGTAAGCGAATAATAGTGAAGATTCGTTTAAACTCATAAACCTCCACTATTTTTCACTTAGCACTGAAATAAAATAAAAGAAAAATAGATTTTATTCTCCTTTGAATTCTGGTTCTTTCTTTGACATAAAGGCCGTTACACCTTCAATTAGATCTTTTGTAGAGAATATTAGACCAAATACACTGGACTCAAGTTTTAAGCCAATCTCAAGAGGCACTTGAGCACCGAAGTTTAATGCAAGTTTTGCATATTTTAGTGCAATAGGTGGACCTTTGACAAGTTTTTCAGCGAACTTCTTCGTCTCCTCCTCAAGTTTATCGTAGGGTACGACTTTGTTGACTAATCCGATTTTTAAAGCTTCTTCGGCTGTTATTCTATCGCCAAGCATTACAAGTTCTTTTGCCTTAGCAAGTCCAACAAGTCTTACGAGTCTTTGAGTTCCTCCCCAGCCGGGTATTAATCCAAGTTTTATTTCTGGGCTTCCAAGTTCAGCGTGTTCAGCAGCTATTCTAAAGTCGCATGCTAATGCTAGTTCTAATCCTCCGCCAAGGCAATATCCGTTGATTGCAGCTATAACCGGCTTAGATAGTTTTTCGATTTTAGTGATAACTTCTTGTCCTCTCATTGAAGCTTCTACCGCAGTTGTTGCTGGTTTTAGTCCTGCAAATGCTGTTACATCTGCCCCTGCACTAAATGCTCTGTCACCTGCCCCAGTGATAACGATACATCTTACCTCTTTATCTTGTTCAGCTTCGTCAAGAGCCTTTCCGAGTTCTAGCATCATTTCCGCTGTGAAAGTATTGAGTCTGTGTGGCCGATTTAGGGTTATCCAAGCTATTCCATCTTCCTTTTTGTATATGATGTTTTCATATTTTTTCTCACCCATATTTGTAGAACCCCCTACCAGTTTTTCTTCCAAGCCAATTCTTACTAACATATTCTTCTAGTAGTGGGCACGGTTTATATCTTGCTTCACCGGTCTTTTCATAGAGTTCTTTTAACTTGTTGACTATAACGTCGATTCCTTCTCTGTCTGCGATTTCGCATGGACCGGAAGGCCATCCTGTACCGAATTTCATGGCTGTATCAATGTCTTCTGGGTCTGCAACGTCATCATATATTAGACGGGCAGCTTCGTTGACAGCTACTGCATAAATTCTCATGATATCGAAGTTATCTGCAAGGTGGAAGGGTATTCTTGGTCTACCTTTGCTCCAATCGTAAAATCCTTGACCTGTTTTTTGACCGAGTTTTCCCTCTTTTACGAGTGGTTCAACTATGGGGCATGGTTTTGCTATGTCACCGAAAGCTTCTTCCATTACTTTTGAAACGTAGTAAAGTACGTCGAGTCCTACGTAGTCTGCTAGTTCAAATATTCCCATGGGGAACCCTGCTTTGTATTTTACTGCTGAATCAACTTCTTCCATTGTTACTTCCTTATTATATACTGCCCAGAAGGCTTCGTTAAATACTGCCCCCAAAATTCTATTAACTATGAATCCTCTTGTGTCTTTCCTGCAGACTACTGGTGTTTTGCCGAGTTTCTTTGCTAATTCAACTGTTATATTTACTGTCTCGTCACTAGTATGTTCACCTTTGATTACTTCAACTAGGGGCATTAATTGCGGTGGGTTGAAGAAGTGCATACCTACTACTTTATCTGGTCTTTCTGTTGCCTCGGAAATTTCAGTTATGCTTAAACTTGAGGTGTTTGTAGCTAGGATTGCATGTTTTGGTGCTGCTTTGTCAGCTTTTGAGAAAATTTGTTTTTTGAGGTCCATTTTCTCTGGCACTGCTTCAATGACAAAGTCGGCATCTTTTACTCCTTCCTCAACACTTGTTGTTGTTTTTATTCTTGATAGTATTGTTTCTACGTCTTCTGGTTTGATTCTTCGTTTTTCAGCAAATTTCTGTAAACTCCATTTGATTTTTTCCATAGCTTTTTTTAGGATTTCGTCGCTTATGTCTATCATGGTGACCTCGTATCCAGACATAGCTAATACCTGGGATATTCCGTGGCCCATTGTGCCAGAACCTATTACAGCCATTTTTTGGAGTTTTTCCATTTTTCTCCCCTCTTCATAACATGTGTCTAGTATTATTAAAAGTTTTTTTGTTCCTTCAGATAATTTTTATTTCAAAAGATAATTTTCTAAATGTAGCAGTAATGTTATCTAATAAGGCTTTTATTGAACTTTTAAAATATTAATGCGTTTTGGCTTATATTGGCTGAAACTCGTATGTTGGTTCCCCTTCTGGTGTTACCTTTGCAACAAGTTTAACTTTCATCCCTACCTTAATTTCAGATAGTTTTGCACCTGTAAGCCAAGCTAATACCTTTACACCTTCTTTTAACCGTCCGATGGCAACTGTATAGGGTTCATGGTGTTGAAACGCAGCAGGTCTGACTAGGACATGAGTAAATGCTTCGATTTCTGCTTCATTGCTCAGTTCGATCCATTCCATATCTGAGGAGTAGCATTTTGAACAGTCTGCAGCCGGTGGAAAGAATATAGTACCGCACTTTTTACATTTGGTTGTGTATATTTTGCCTTCTTTTAGCCCTTCCCAGAACTTTTGGGTTTTACTTATTGGTATGTGATTCACGATAACCAATTTTCTTGACTTAATTGTAGGTAAGCCTACTCCCATACTTATCACCTTCTTAATATTGTTACATAACAGTAGTGGCCAGTCCCACCAACATTATGAGCTAGAGCTATATAGTTCTTTAATGGAACTTGTCTCTGTCTTTTTTCCGCCTCTTCCCTAAGCTGCTTTGTTAATTCATATATCATTGAACAACCAGTTGCACCAATTGGATGACCTTTGGCTTTTAATCCTCCATCAACGTTTACAGGTATTTTTCCGCCTATCTCGGTCTGACCTTCCCTTAAAAGTTTTGGTCCTTCTCCTTTCTTGCAGAAGCCAAGGTCTTCATAGGCCATTATCTCGGCAATAGTGAAACAGTCGTGCACCGTGGCGACCTCGATGTCTTCAGGACCAACACCAGCTTTTTTATATGCTTTTTGAGCTGCAATAACAGATGATTTGAGTCCCACGTAGGTATCTCTTCTGCTTAAGTTACCTGTACCAGACGAATACCCTATGCTCTCAATCCAAACAGGCGTATCTATTTTCAGTTCCTTTACTTTTTCTTCTGAAGCAAGGATTACTGCGGCTGCTCCATCGGTTACTGGGCAACAGTCATAGAGTTTAAGTGGCCAAGCTATCGGATACGACGATAAGGCTTCATCAATAGTTATTTCCTTTTGGAAATGTGCTACTGGATTCATTGCAGCATATTTATGGTTTTTAACTGCTACAAGTGCTAGGTCTTCCTCCGTTGTCCCGTATTTTGCCATGTGCGCAGTTGCATGCATCGCATAGTATGCTGGGAAGGTCATTCCAAAGTTGTGGAACTCCCAAAGGTAGTATCCAGCTCTTCCAATAAGTTCAACGACTGTAGGTGTATCTACTTCTCTCATTTTTTCGAGGCCAAGAGCCATGCCTATGTCGATTTGTCCGCTTGCTATAGCTGAGTAAACTGTGAAGACAGCTGCACTACCAGATGCACAGGCGGCTTCGCATCGAACTAGTCCTGCACCGGTCAATCCACAGTATTCGGCAGTGATAACTGCAGGTAGTGCTTCTTCATACCATGCTCCAGCTCCTGCTGATCCAACTGCTACAAATTCTATGTCTTTTGGTGTTATACCTGCATCTTCGATGGCTGGCTTTACTGCTTCAAAAGCAAGCTCAGTGACATTCACGTCTTGCCTATTACCGAATTTAGAGTTTCCTACCCCTATAACAGCAACCTTTCTCATTTTAAAAACCCCGATAAAGCCGTTAAAGGTTTTATACTATATAATGGTTTCGGTTAAACTAAATAAAGAAAGAACCGTCGGAACATAAGACATAGAGCAAAAATATGGTGTTAAAAGTAAATATGTTTATTATTTTTGACGTATTAACCTAAAGAAGATTTTCTTTGCTCGTTAAGTTGATGAGTAATGATTTAATTGTTGTTCGACAAAATGGCGATCTTCTGTAAAATTTAAATACAAAATAATGAATTATTTTGTATTTTGTTCGGAGAGTAGCTTTTGGAAGTATTTTCTTCCGTAGTATGTCTTTATAAAACCTAGCGGGTTATGGCCGCTGATTCTGTCCTTTGCTGCAAGAACCGTGACGGGTGCTTTCGAGTATTTGAAGAAAAGCGAGTCGTGACCTACACAAAGCCCTAGGGCTATATTAAGTTCTGTACCGGCCTGAGCGAGGAGATATGCTTGGCCTATTGGATTGCACGTTACATAACCGATTTCATAACCAGTTTTTGAAGTTCCTTGATATTCTTTTGGAACACCAACATCCTCTTTTGGAATTGCCCCAACTTTACAGTTTATTGAATAAACTTCGAATCCTGCTTTTTCAAGAATCTTGGATACTATTGCTGCTTCTTCCTGTAAACCTATGCAGAAGGCGATACCAAGCTTTTTATATTGCATAAGACGTGCGAACTCTATAATTTCCCTTAATCGAGGCCATTCAATGTAGCCACTTGCTTCAACAATCCCCGCACTTGAGGCAAGCTTCCTTATAGGGGTTTTCTCATATTCTCGACGAGCTTCCTCAATTATATCCATATACTCACGCATCGGGCAACCTTTAGGTCCTTTGGTTTTTCCTTCACCACATGCTAGAACTTTGCAATAAGCACATTTCATATATACCACCAACTTTAGTTTTTGGCTAATTTTAGCTCAAAAGCATCTTGTATATGGTTTTTTAGATTTCTAATTTTGCAATATTACCAATATCATGCTTATTTATTAAAATTCTGTATTTTGCTGATTTTAGTTAATCCTAAAACGAAAATCTTCTTGCTACGATTTACTTGCTGAAGCAATAACAAAACTAAAAGATATATGGGGAGAAGATGTGAAAACAACATGATGTTTATTTCTTTCGGTTAATCGATGCTGTTTGTTAAGATGGGGCAACAAAGGCAATTTTACGCACCTATATCTTACATAATGTTTTAGGAGAGTTTAGGAGGATATTTCTAGCCAGTGATCTATTTTAAAAGCTGTTTTCGTTTTTTATGAACTTTCCATTCATAGGCAGAACGTAGGGCTCCGTAAAGATACTTCCAGTTGAATAATGGCTAATCTTTCTTTCTCCCGACTAATAAGCTTTATTGTCCACTTGAGAGTAGTATTTTCCGAAGCTTTAAATTTTAGAAACCTTTAGATACTTAGAAACCATTTTTAAATTATGATCGCCAAAGTCTTGCAGCTTTGACAGGGTAACTCTTTAAATTGCATGTTGGCGTTAATTGAATGTTATTTTGGTTAAAGGGGGTTGGATTTGGGTCTCATAGATGAACTTGAAAAATTGTCAAGTTATTCTGAAGAACTTGGATTGAATCTATCTGTTGCTGAAGACCGGTTTAAGTGGTTTTTAGCTTCTTTACTCTTTGCTAAAAGAATTTCGGCAGATATTGCTAAGAAAACCTTTAGAAGATTCGTGGAAGAAAACTTAACTACACCTGACAGGATTTTGGCGGCGGGATGGGACAGATTGGTGGAAGTGCTTGACTCTGGAGGTTATGTGAGATATGATTTTTCTACTGCCACAAATATTCTTAGAACTGTTAAATTACTTAAGGATAAATATGATGGTGACTTAGAGAGACTGCATGAGGAAGCTTCGAACCCTAAAGACCTTGAAAAGAGGCTTATGGAGTTTAAGGGTTTTGGTCCGATAGCTGTAAATATATTTTTAAGAGAACTTAGAGGCATATGGTCTAAAGCTCAACCTAAACCTTCATCTTCTGCCATAGAAGTTGCTAATCGTTTAGGCTTAAAAGAGGTTGAAAGATTTGAACCAAAACTTGTAAGACTGTACCTGGAATACTGTAAAAAGCGTAGATGTAAAAAATGTCCGGTTGAAAAATACTGCAAGGAGATAAGATAAAATTTTCGTGAAGCAGCATAACCATAACATTTATTTTTTCTCAACTTCGTAGCAGCCTTAAATTAAATTGAATTGGAAGGAGGGGTGTTAATTGAAGTGGGTTACTAGAAGATTTGTGCATGTCGATCGTACTGCTAGTGCTTGGCTTATTAAAAATTTTATCGATGAAGATGCTGAGTTTGTTTTCATAGATTATCCTCGGGAGCAGCCTAAACCGGAACATGGTACGCCCTTTGACATTAAAGGTGTTGAACCAGGTCATAAAGATGGGAAATGTACTTTTGAAGTCATTATGGAGAAATATAAGATAGAGGATCCAATTCTTAAGAAAGTTGCTCAAATAGTTCACGCAGCTGACATTGAAGGCGAACTTCAAAAGGTTCCTGAGGCAGCTGGTGTCTTGGCTGTATTTACTGGGTTAAGACTTATCGCTAAAGATGATTTCGAGGCTTTAAACATAGGATTTAAAGTATGGGACTCCATCTACGCGTATTTTAAAGCTCAGGAGATTAAAGAAAAGTTTAAAGATAAACTTAAAGAAATGGATAGAATTGCTAGGATAGAGTTTCTCAGGTCACAAATAAAATCTGCGTAAGAGGGCGACGCTATGCCACTACCCATATTTTTACTTTTATGTTTATTAGGGTTTTTCGCCATAATGAGTTCTACTGCTTCTAAATCTCCAACATTGCCTCTTTACGCTGAATATCTTGGTCTTAGCCCATTTGAAATAGGTTTGGTGGCAGCTGCATCAACTATTACAGGAATATTTGTAAATTTTTCAGCCGGTTTTCTCTCTGATATCTATGGTCGTAAAAAACTTCTAATAGTAAGTGGATTTGTTTTTATGACTGCTCCTTTTCTTTATCCTTTTGTGTCAAATGGATGGGAATTAGCTGCTGTAAGAGTTTACCATGGAATAGCAACAGCAACGTTTGTACCTGTTACTACAGCTTTAATAGCGGATCTTTACCCTTCGAAGAAAGGAAGCATGATGGGACTATTTTCAACTGCCAGAACATTTGGTAGACTAATAGCACCAACTCTTGCGGGAATAATTATTTATGCTTACAGTTTCCGCTTCACCTACATAACATGCGGCGTACTTGGAACAATAGCTCTTATACTTGTAACTTTCCTTCCATCAGACTATAAACATCCAAAAACAAAAACACTTCAAAAAGAAATGTCAGCGGACACAACTCTCAGCGGATATGCAATTGGAGTTTTGCTTACACTTGGTCTTATCGAAGCCTCAACCTATTTTGCTATGCAAAGCATTGAAACCTTTCTACCTCTATATAACGTTAGGTTTGCAGAAAATCCTTGGCTTGTAGGGCTAATATTTACATTGCAGCTGTCAATAATAGCATTGCTAAAACCAGTGATGGGAGCTACTTCCGATAAGATTGGAAGAATACCAATCATAGTTTTAGGGGCAGCAACGTCAACAATAGGTATGATAATCTTATCAACGTCTTCCAACGTCGTAGTAATTATTTCCTCAATAATAGTATTTGCTGTTGGTGTATCTATGAGTACTGCTGCCACAGCACCCTTAGCAACAGAACTATTAGGAGAAAAGGCACATGGGACAGCTGTAGGCACATTGGAAACAATAAAAGACGTAGGACAAGCTTCAGGACCAATAATTGTAGGCTTAATAGTCTCAAAAACAACCTACAACTACGCATTCCTAATAGTGGCACTTATAGAACTCATTGCTCTAGCTATAGCAATTATGACGTTTAAAACACTCCGAAGAAAATAAAATATGCAATGATACATGTGACGAGTTTATTTCTTCGGAAAATCCGCATAGAGACAAATTTTATGTTTTTACCAGCAAAGTAGAAATATAGCAGACACTATGTTATGAAAGATGGGTGGAGACCATTGGCTATACGTAAAATAGTTCTTGTCGTCTTGCTTCTTACTCTAATGCCGTTAACTTTGTTAATGTTGCCTGGAGGCGCTCCAGCTCTGTCAAAAACTTTTGACAGCATTAAGTATAAGGATTTTATTCTCATACTCGACCGTGAATATTAAGTTAACCATACCTTTACGCGAAAAATAGGATGGAAAATTATTGAAGGCAATGCTACTTGGACGGTGAAATGTGAAGTCTATAAGTATGGAACAGATCCAAGATATCTAATAGTTCATGTAAAACTTTATAAAGCTGAATGGACCGAGCAAAGTGCACGTGAAACGTACTGTTTTATGAAAATATACTGGACCGGGGCGAATAAAGATAATTATCACATTTTTGATGGTCAATACTACCCTTATTCTGGAAAATATTGCAACAATGAGTTTACTACTTTTGAATTTGGGTCGTTTGCAGTTAATTTTTCATCTCCAGCCCACTATTTAGTTAGGGTTGATCATTACTATGGTTGGATATTGTGGAAACATGAACTAACATTTGGGGCAAATTCTATGGGAAAAGTATTTTTACTTCTGAAGGATGTCTTGCTTGGACTGTTATTTTTGTTTCAGAGAATAAAAGCGCAACACTGAACATTTACTTTGAAATAGGGGTTGGAATGCCGTATAACAGCATTTTTACATGGAATTGGACGAACATAGGAACATATAACCCACGAGAAGAATAACAAACGATACTTTGAATTCATGCTCTAGTTAAGAGAAATTAAAACGCATAAGGGAGATAAAGTTTCTTTTAACTTATGCGATTTTAAGTATTTTAGCTATGAGAGTATTTCGTCGTAATATTTATTAAGTAGCTTTCAAATTATTTGTATAGATGGAATTAAGTTGATTATCTAGGTTTGCAGATAAATACCGGTGGTAACTTTGGCTGAGGAGGGAGGATATCTAGTAGTTCCGCAGAGTGTTCTTGAAATTTTTGGCACTGGTTTAAGCTTTCTTTTCTCCAAGCAATATTTTGTACTTTTTCTGCCATTTTTACTTTTATCTGTCTTGGAGTGGTTGTTTTTAATATTTTTCCCATCTCTTCGGTTGAATGATTTAGCTCTAACTGGTTTTTTGCCACTTAAAGTTAGTTTTTTAGGTTTAATTACGTTTTTTGGCTATTTACTAGCAATCGGTATAGATACGTCAATTGTTGCCGATGAGCTTTTAGGTATAGAAACCAGTCTTGGAAAAGGTTATGAGAAAGTTTTCGAAGTTTTTAGAGAATTACTAGTTGGTTCGTTCTTGGTGGCTTTACTCGTGTTTTCACCCATGTTTATTGTACTTTTTCCATTATCGTTTCTCCAGAAAAAATTGGGAGAGTTCGCAATTATTAACCTTGATAATTCTACTATCAATCTTTTAGGAATATTAGGGCTGGTTTGTTTTGCTTTACAAGTAATTTTCCTTATTTGGTTCTGTTTAACCCCAGTCTGCATAGTTTTGGAAAAAAATAGGGCAATTAATGCGATGAATAAGAGTAGAGAGCTTACTAGAGGTAATTGGTTTCATGTGCTTGGTGTAATATTTCTCATCTCGGTAATATTCTCTATAACATCGTCCGCTGCGTCCTTTATCGGGAAATTTGTTAATGGTTCATTTGCTGGAACTCTGTTAGGTCCATTTGCTTTTCTCGTTGAAACAATAATTTCGAATCTTGTTGGTCCTATTTCGGTTGGGATGCTTGTTGCACTATATTTTGATCTTCTAGCCAGAAAACCTTATCTTAAAAGCCTCTAGGTAACTTGCAACCACTAATATAGCCTAAATTTCGCCTAGAGATACAACGACGTTCTAGTGTTGATTTAAGACGAATTGCTTGTAATTTGAAGTTAAAAATAAATCTAAGGGTTGTGGTTTTATTTTTCTTTGAGAACCTATTTTGGGAAATGAATGTCTCTGCTACCGTATATAAAGGTTAAGTATCGTGTGTTCGAGAGAATTTCTGACTCTGATATGGAAGATTTTTACATTTTTAGGAAGCTTCTTCTTAGAAAAGTTAGTTCTACGGTTAAAATAGCGTTTTTAAGTCTGGACGGGGAAATTGTTGTCGGTAATGTGTATAGATTGGGGAAGTTGTTTGTTCGAGACTTGGTGTGGCAATTGGAGATCATAGGTGAGAAGCGAGAAGACGTTGAGGAATTTAGGTATGTAAAGGAAGAGATAATTGAGGAAGCTAAGAAACTTTTTAAGCATTGTGCTTCTATTTCTATTTTCTCGCCGTTCATATCGAGAAAATATAGGATGATGGCTGCAGAAATTGTGTTGAGGAAAATGGGTTTTTTAAGGGTTGAGAACGTTGTAATTCAATCTTCTAATGGTCCTGAAAAAGTATCCTTCATGAGAGGAAACATGGCAGCGAAAATATGTCAAAACTCAATAGAGATTTTCTCAATGGATCTAAGTGCCCGAGATACTTTAGTTGAGGAATTTAGAAAAACATGTAGGGAGATATTCGGATTTGATATTTTTAATAGAAATCTAAAAGCGCGTAGAGAAAACACAGAGACAATACGAATCCTTAAAAGAATTTCCAAAGGTTACGGGAAAATCGCTATAGTATGCAATAGCGGGTCTTACGTACTCTATGTTTCAGGCAGTCTTAAACCGATACTAGAATCTATGAAGAAAATCTCTATTAACACAACGTTTAAAATAGTTTTTGACGTTAAAAAATGCGGCTATAGACTCTACGGAGTAATTTACGTTAAAAATTCTTTCTATGGTCAGAAACAAGAAAATATTAAGAAAATTAAGAAAAAACTTGAAGGTAAAATAATAAGACTCTATGGTGTTATTTAATTTTGTGACTCTATAATGAATAATTGCATAGAAAGATCGTTTTTACATGTCTTTATGACTTACTTTGACTTGTATATTTTCGGGCTTGTTCTAAAATATCTTCATAAATGTCTGCGGTGATCCAGTAGCCTTCTCTTATTAATTTTCTTAACGTTTTTTGAAAAGTTTCGTAGTTTATGATTTTTCTTTCAAGAGCTTTTAACAAAATTACCGTGGTTCGTACTGGAGTTAAATTGAGAAATTCTGCTGCCTTAAAAGCTCTTTTATCGTCAACTAGAACAATGTTTATTCTTTCCTGTTTTGCTAAGGCTAGAACATCTAGCTCTCCTTCATGTAATCCACCTACCACGTTTTTTATATCGTTTTTAATTACTAAGCCTTCTTCGTCTAGTTTTTCTACAATTATCTCTTTTCCTATATGTTTCTCTATTAAGGAAACTTCCTCTTTAAAGCAGTTTTTTCCAATTGTGATTTCTTCAAAAACTTTTTCTGGGATATAGATGGGTGAGAAAATTTTGAATAAAAATTTTAATGCATTTATTTTCGCAAGGTAAATTAACGGAGATGCATTTGAGACAGCCAATCAGCGAAGCCTCCGAAGAACATCTAAGTCTTTCTCTAAGTCTTCCTGGTCGTAAATGATAATTTTTCTCTTCTTTATTTCTTCCATGAAGTCCCATAGACTCATGTTTGCAATTTCTGCTGCCTTCCATAGGGTTACTTCCCCCTTTTGAAGTAACTCAATGGCAACTAATGTTAGTTCTTCTTTTAATCCACGTTCTATGAGTTGACGAAGTATTGTTGATTTGTCACTTTTCTTAATCTTCGCTAGAAATTCAATAGATTTTGCTAATGAACTCGGTAATCTGGTGGTAAAGGGTATACTCATTTTATTCCTCCTGTATACATTTTCATCAAAAAGTTACACTATCAAAATGACATCTTTCATTTTAAAAGGTTTCGTGATATAAAACCATGTGAATTAAAAAATGACTAAAAATTGTTTACTTCTTAGAATATTTAGCTGGGTGTGAATGATGTATGGATGGAGGCTTAGGATAGGTCTTATTGTTCCGTCTAGTAATACGACTATGGAGCCAGAGTTTTATAGGATTTGCCCAGAAGGTGTTAGTATTCATACTGCGAGGGTTCCGCTTGAAGAGGTAACTCCTGATGCTTTGGTTAAGATGGCTGACTATGTTTTAGATGCTGCTAAAATGTTAAAGACCGCCGATGTAAATGTTATAGTATATGGATGTACCAGTGGAACTTTGATTGGCGAAGTTAAATGGGAAAGAGAATTAACCAGCAAAATAGAAAGGAAAACAAGTGTCGAAACAATAACTACAGCGTCCGCGGTTGTACAAGCACTAAAAGTTTTAGATATAAAAAGGGTGGTTGTTGCTACCCCATATATAGATAAAATAAATGAGTTGGAGAAGAAGTTCTTAGAGGAACATGGAGTAAAGGTTTTATCTATAAAGGGTCTTGGTGTCGTAAAAAACATTGAGATAGGAAAATTAGCTCCTTGGATATCGTATAGATTAGCTAAAGAGATATTTAAACCGGAGGCAGACGGTATCTTCATAAGTTGCACAAACTTTAGAACCTTAGAAATAATAGAAAAATTGGAAAGAGAACTTGGAAAACCAGTAGTTACAAGTAATCAAGCATCTATATGGGCTGCTTTAAGAACTATAAAAGAACCAGTAGAAGGATATGGGAAACTTTTAAAGACATACTTTACACTCTAAAACTTAAACATCATAAAGATTGAAACTCGTAATTATTTTGACTTATTTAACTGTTTCCTCATTTGATATCTTTTCTAGAACTTTTGTGGAAATAGATAAGGCAAATTTAGCATCATTATTGCTGGGCATATATGTAGTGTGATAAACAGCGTTTCTCATTTTATTTAATTCTACCAACTTGTCGAGCATATCTTCACCTAACAAAGTTTTTAATTTAGATAGGAAAAGAGAGTTACTTAATGCTTCTAAAAGATATAATGGCGATTTTCCGGTTTTCTTAATTAAATATCCTTTGATAGCAAGTTCCAATGCGGAATGAGCCATTAAAATAGAGGAATCGGGATCTCCTGAGGCAAAATGTTTTTTGGCTTTTTCTAGATATTTTTTGGCTTTTCTTATGTATTCTTCAAAAGCCATCGCATAAAACCTCTTGAAAACCTTATTAATTTTTTTGAAGTAGAACTGCACATCTATTTCCCGAGGTTCCTCTAAATCTGCAACTTCATAAGAAGCAAACTCGCTGCTTAACGAAACTGGTACATCGAAGTTTCTATGTAAAAATAGAAAAGTGTCATGTTTGCATCTGGGGATTTCCCCGTGTAAAAACTGGTATGCAGCGCCAATCCAGAAAGCTGCTATAGCTAATCTATGGGCTGCTTCTCTAAGAAAGCCTTCTTGTAAATATTCTTGGGCTACTTTGATTAGTTTATCTGCTTTTCCAAGACATAGTGAGATTGTGAGTGAAGTAATGCCTTGATTCTGATACATCAGTAATTTAAAATTCTGTTCACCAAATATAGTAACTGCTTGTTCACTTATTATCAGAATATCTGGTGCTCCGATTCTGATGCCTTCAGTAAATTTCTCTAAAGGAATCTCATCTACCGAAATACGTCTTTTATATTTTTTTGAAAGCAAAATCACATCCAATGATTCATCACTTTCACCATATACATGTAAAAAATCGTAATCGCTATTTTTTCTGCCTTTTCCAATTGCTTGGCTACCAAACAGTAAAAGAAACCCTTTTCTTTTTTCTCTGCTTCGTGAAATGCCCATGAGAACCACGTGTTAAACTCATATATTCTATTCATTAATATCAAATTACATTTAATCCAATTCGATATTTAAATTAACCTAAAAACTGATGTAGATTAAAATCAAAATATTGTTATGTTGTTTCTACAGCTAAAAATTGAAATTATACATTGCTATGTTGGTTGCCTCATCAATTTCCAATTCTACTAAGATGTAAAACTTGATAAAGCCTGAAACCAAAACACTATTTACAAGGTTTTATGGAGACATAAATTTAGTTTGCAGTGTTAAGTCCTAGTCATTGATTTGGGTTTAATTTTGGATGAGTACTATGTTCATAGTAACGTTCTAGTTGTTTTAAAAATTCTGATGTTTTATTTGGATAGTTTATAACAAATTCCACGAATTGTATGATTCTTATAATTGTAATTTCATGGATTCCGTGTTCTATATAGCATGCATCCTTCTCAGCGATTTCCTCAGGTATTTTCAATAGTAACATGAGGAACTGTTTTAATGCGGTGTGTCGCTTATATATTTGTTCAGCAATTTTAAACCCCTTTTCCGATAACATTATCAGTTCATGTTTCTCGTAGTGAACTAATCCTTTTTTAGATAATTTATCCAAGTATTCTATGACACTGGATGGCTTAACTTTAAGCATTTTGGCTAAATTTTTTATTCTGATGGGTTTTTTCTCTTTTGTCAATATATACAATGCTTCTAAATATTCTTCTTCCCTTTTGCTTCTCTTTTTCATAAATTCAACTCCTACAAAAATTATCTTAAATATCGAGTTTTAGGAGCATCTAAATTGCCTAGTGTTGAACATTCTAGCAATAGTAATTGCAAAACTTCAAATATAGTTTATGTTGGCAGAAATAGTTTCAACATTTTAAATTTGTCTTAAAATAGGCTTAAAGTTAATAAAAGAAGAATAATGTTATTTACCAGTAATTTGACGGATTTTAAGTGCAGAAAAGAAAAGAACCATTATGGATCCTATACCCAATGTTATTTCAGGTCTTAAAACATCTTCAACTACGGTATATTCTACTATTTCCCCTGAAAGAAAGGAAACTTCTATGCTTGCCATATTGGCGAGCACCACAAGAAATTGAATTATTAGCATAGCTGTTCCCAATAATGATCCTAGAAAAATGCACGATACCCCTTTAACATTATTCAGCCCATAGTATAGCGACCCCAATAATAACATGCCTATAGTTATTAGAGCTACTGCGCAACCTGGATCACTTGGTACAAATAGTCCTAGAACATTGTTTACACTTCCCGCCTCTTGGATGAAGGTCCCAGCAATCCAGTTATATAGCATCATCCCTGCGTAAATAAAATATAATATTCCTAAGATCCCCGTTGCAACCGAAATAATAAGTGCTTTTCCCCTCAAAACATTCACCTCAACTTTAGCTTACTCCCAGAACATGGCCTATGAACACTATGCCTAATGCAACAAAATAGGCCAACAATATTTCATATATTAGCGCGAACAGTGCATATTTCATCCCCAATTCACTTCTTATAGAAGCTAACGTGGCTAAACATGGAACGTATATTAATACGAATGCCATGTAAGCATAGGCGGTTAATGGTGTGAATATCCCAGTCAATATACTTGGAAGTGTCTCTTCGCCGCTAGCACCGTAAAGCATTGCCATAGCGGCGACCACTACTTCTTTTGCCACAAAACCAAAGAACAGTGCTGCTGCAGCCCTCCAATCCCATCCCATAGGGGAAAAAGCTTTCTCGAGAAAATGTCCCAAAGCACCTATCCAGCTTTTCTCTAATAGGTATGGATCTTCTAATGCTTCAATTCCTATGTATCCTGAGGGCCCTGTTATTGATAGTATCCAAATTAGTATTGCAGCGATAAGGATTATGGTACCTGCTTTGAATAGAAATCTTTTTGAGCGTTCCCATGTTTTTATCAACATATTTTTAATGATTGGCATCATGTATGGTGGTAGTTCCATTACAAAGCCGGCTGAGGGCCCTTTAAACAATGTTTTTCTGAAGAGTAATGCCATTGCTATGGCAAGTATTAATCCGAGGACATACATGCTTAGAACTACGGTACCCTTGTATGCTGCGAAAAATGCGCCTGCAAAGATTAAGTATACTGGTAGTCTGGCGCTGCATGACATTAATGGGTTGACTAATGCCGTAACTTTGCGGTCATTTTCATCTTCAATTGCTCTGGTAGCCATTATTGCTGGTACATTGCATCCAAAGCCGAGGATCATTGGTATGATTGATTTTCCTGTAAGTCCTAATTTATGCATTATTTTATCTACTACAAAAGCTGCCCTTGCCATGTAACCTACATCTTCAAGAAAAGCTAAGAAAAGGAATAGAAACACTATATTCGGTAAAAACACGAGTATCGATCCTACCCCTGCCACCATTCCGTCTCCAAGAAAGGATTTAACTATGAGAGGTAGGGTGCTGTTTACGATTAAGTCGTAGAGAAAGGTTCCGAAAAACCAATCTATTAGGTCGCATAGTGGTGCAGCTACATCGAAGGCGAATTTGAAAGCTATGTAAAGCATTGTTAACATTATGGGTATTCCAAAAACCTTATGCGTTGTTACGAAATCGATCATATCGGTTAGTGTTGTAGGTCTTATTTTAACGGTTTTAAGACATTTTTTAGCTATTTCTAACGCTGTTTCATACCTTTTTTCTGCAATATATTCTTCCATGTCTTTTTGAAGCTTCTTTTCAAGGATTTCACGAGATTTTTGGGTTTGTTTTAATATTTCGTCTGCTAGAGGAGAACTTTTAATTTTTTCTTCAACATCTTTGTCCTTTTCCAGTAGTTTAATTGCAAGCCATCTTGGGAAATATTTAGCTGAAAGTTCTAAATCCTTTTTTATCAAATTTTCAATTTTTTGAATCTCGGTTTCAACAAGATCCCCATAGTCAACTATTTTTCTGGGGACTCTTTTAATTTGAGGAGTTTTTGTTATGGCTTCTTTAAGTTTGTCTAGGCCGTAGCCCTTGATAGCTATGGTGGGGATTACTGATACCCCGAGAAGCTTTGAAAGCTTTTCTGCATCTATTTTATAGCCTTGAGCCTCGGCGAGATCTATCATGTTAAGCGCTACTACGATGTTTGTTCCCATTTCGAGAAGAGATATTGTTAGGTAAAGGCTACGTTCAAAATTTGCAGCATTAGCAATATCAATTACTATATCTGGTTTTTCTTCAACTATACCATTTCTAGCAACCAGTTCATCTAAACTATAAGCTGTTAAACTATATATTCCAGGTAAATCAAGTACTTCAACCTCGTATTTTCCTATCTTTGCTTTCCCAACCTTCTTTTCTACAGTGGTTCCAGGCCAGTTGCCAACCCAAGCTCTCCCACCAGTAAGCTCATTAAAAATAACAGACTTACCTACGTTGGGATTTCCTGCCAATGCTATTCTAATTTTCTTGTAACCTGTTGGTTGCTCCTGTTTTTTAATATTTGTAGATGGCAAAATTTTATTTCCCTCACATTAATTCTTGAACTAAAACTTTCATCGCCATGCCAAAACTCAAAACAATTCTCCAACCATAAGCTGTGTTACATTTCAAAGTACACGAATTACAGAGAAAAGAAGCTTCTTTGCTGTTGCAGACTTCAATTATTACTGGTCCAGGTCCTTGGGCCTTAACTATTTTTAAAATTGCTCCTGGAATAATTCCTAGCTCAGTTAATCTTCGAGAAGGCCCTTTGCCTGCATTTATTTTTACAACTTTTACTTGCGTTCCTTCGTGAGCAAAAGCCAGTGGAATCATTTGTCTATCACCTTAACAATTATCATTGATGCTTCGCTTTTCCTAATGGTTAGATTGTATCCTTTTGCAACGAGGTTTATAGGGTCACCTAGGGGAGCAGTTCCAACAATCTTAACTTTAGTTCCTGGTACTAAACCCATGTCTATAATTCTTCTTCTGATAAAGCCTGAGCCTCCTATTCTTTCGATTTGATAGATCTTTCCAACGGATGCCTCAGATAGTCTTAGTTCCTTTGTCATCTTCTCCCACTATATTAGGTTGTCCGAAAAATATTAGGATAACCTAATATATTTAAAATTAATTATGGACATATGCACAAAATATATCAAAATGGAACCAGTAGAAAGTTACAAAAGAAGAATACTTGCCCAATTATCCCGTCTTAGTGAGTTTTTTTCACGTTCTTAACAATTTTTGGCAGAATACTTCCGGCTTTTCCATGAATAACAACATCTGCCTTCTCATCAAACCACGTTTTCTCCAAATTGATTAAAACTATTTTTGCACCATTTTTCTTAGCAACACTTGGCAGTTGAGCTGCTGGAAAAACTACTAAAGATGATCCGACTATAAGCATTAAATCACAGCTGGAAGCTTCACTTACAGCCTCGCTGAAAACATCTTGTGGCAACATATCGCCGAAAAGCACCGCTTCTGGTCGCAGCAATCCTCCACAAAGATCACAAATAGGAATTGTCATACCTGATTTAAGCTGTTTAATCACAGTTTCACTTGGATGTCTAGCTCTACACGAAGTGCAAATTAGCCAGTTTGCTGAACCATGTATCTCTAATACTTTTTTGCTGCCAGCTTTTTGATGAAGTCCATCTATATTTTGAGTTATAATACAATGTAGCTTTCCCATTTTCTCCAGTTCTACTAAGGCTTTGTGAGCTGGGTTTGGCTTGGCTCGTTTCAGAGTCTTCCAAACTTCTAAGGAAAATTTCCAGAATTCTTCAGGATTCTTTAAGAAGAAAGATATCGAGGCTATTTCAGGATTATATTTTTTCCATAACCCTGATGGTCCTCGAAAGTCCGGTATTCCGCTTTCAACTGATATACCTGCGCCTGTTAACGCAACTATTTTGTTGGCTTTTTTGATCAATTCTGCTGCTTTAAGAATGTCTTGATCTATATTTGTCATGTTTGGTCACATTAGTTTACAATTTTCTCATATTAAAATTTTGAAAATCGTACATTATATATAGTTAGTTTTACTTTATTTTATGTTCGCTAAAAGATTGAATGGGGGATGAATGGCGTGGATGTATTTGATGCCATATATTTAAGGAGGTCTATTAGGGAGTTCAAAAAAGATAAAAAAGTCCCAAACTGGATGATTGAGAAAGTTATAGATGCGGCTCGATACGCTCCATCCCCAGAGAACGTACAACCATGGAAGTTTATAGTGATCAGAGACGAAGAAAGCAAGCGTTTTCTCGCTGATATGGCTCAGGAAACCAGTTCAATGGCATTTGGTATGGCAAAATATGAAATGCCCTCAGATAGGCTATGGTATATAGGCAAAGAAGC
>JAEOSG010000131.1 GCA_016840485.1 Candidatus Baldrarchaeota archaeon | reverse complement strand
CATCTTTGGTCAGCAACTTCCCTTTCTCCATATATTCTTTCAAACGCTGAAGGAACTTGATGTGATTGCTCATGCTTATTCTAAAAGCTTCTACGCTGCTTTCAAGTCTTTTCAGGAATATGGTCTTCAGAATGCCCGAAAGCGCTATCATCCGGTTTAAGTCCCACTCCTCTTCTCTTGTGAGGCTCTCCACCTTTTTGTATTTTAATAACTGATAGCACGCCATTGTCAGTTCAGAGGTTATAGCGTTGGCAATTATATTATACATACCCTTATAAGTGTCGCCAAGACTGTATTCTATGTTTTCAAGCACTCGTTCGGGAAAGGTTATTGGCTTACCTCTTACCGTTGCATCCGGGTAATTCTTCTTTATGTAATCCCTTGTTCTTCTTATAGACAGTTCGTTTAGCAAATCGTTGAGCATGGCAGGGTTGCCGGTCTTATCTATGCTCTTGAAAAACTTGAATATGTCTGGTATGCCCTCTTTCATAAAAGCGGTTCTATCCATACCGACGAGCAGCATTATTTGCCAGTAGAGGTCCCAGAGGGTATTGTTTATCGGTGTTGCCGTTGAGAACAGTATATATGGTGCATTGCCGCGTTTGGCAATGTGGTCCCATACGAGAGTATAGAAGTTCTCCCATCTATTGGAAAGAGGATTCCTCAAATTATGGCTTTCGTCCACCACTATTAGCTCAACGTCTTCCAGATGCCCGCCAGTGGCTTTTTGCACCTTTTCAATGAAATTATCAGCGGCTAACTCCTCCAGAGAGACGATGTTTTCCGCTAATATTATATCCTTAACCTCGCCTTGCCACATATCGCGGAGTTGCGCGGGGCAAATAATTAAGAAATGCCCTCTCCTATAAACACCGAATTCCTCTATTATCTTCTTGGCTATCCACGTTTTTCCAAGCCCAACGGAATCGGCAATTAATATACCCCCATACTTCCTCAATCGCGATTTTATTCTCACCACAGCATCTTCTTGAAATTCCGTCAGCTCGACTTTGGAAGGTAAAAACGCCTCTCGTTCTTCCAGTTTCTCCTGCTCTTTTATATCTTCCTTCTGCAATTCGTAAATGGCTTTTATAAAAACCTCGTAGGGTGTGTATTCGCGACTGCCGAATCTTGAATTTTCGAGTAGTTGTATCAGTTCCTGTTTGAAATCTTTTGCATCGTTCCAGAATTTATCAAACCAGTGTTTTCTGACATATTCCGCTTGAGCACCTAAATGCGTGGCGTTCAATTCGGTATTTTGTGTTAGACCGGGGACAGTAAAGTTTGAAGAACCTATTACGACAACATCATCGAAGATATAAGCCTTACCATGCAGGAACTGCTCATCGTAGATTCTAACTTCAACGCCCGGTCTATTCAAGAACTCGATGAACGTTTTGACGTTATCTTCCTTCTCTTTTGACAGTTCAAAACCTTCTACTTCCTCCTTTACCAATCTTAGCAATTCTTCGCCAAGCGTTTTATCGCTTTGTATTTCCGGCGCTTTACCGAGAAGAAGTCTGATTTTTTTTACAGTTCCTATGCCTTCTTTAACCATTTCATACGCCTGGATATTGAAGAATGCTGTGGCTATGTCCAGATTCGCGTTTGCATTTTCTTTCAGAACGAGATTCAGGAAACTAACCAGGGTGTTTCCTTCGCTGTTGTCTATTATTTGCGGTGGAATTGGCATTTGTATCCCTCTATGTTTGTTTTATTAGTGCTTATTTCATTTGATACTATTCCATTCTTATTTTCCTTATTATTTTCCCCCTGTTACTCTTTGCAATCGAGCTAACAAACTCTATATCTGATGGAACTTTGTAATCGGCTATTTGTGCTATTAAAAATCGCTTTAGTTCCTCTTTAAGCTCTTTCGATGGTTTATATATATCTTCAAGCACAATAAACGCTTTAAGCTTTTGCCCCAACATTGTATCAGGAACACCGACTACTGCGACTTCCGAGACAGCACGATGTTCCATGAGAACGTTCTCTATCTCATGTGGAGAAACCAAATACCCAGTAGTCTTTATCATATCATCGCTTCTCGAAACGTACCAGATGTAGCCTTCGCTATCTCTATACACAATATCTCCTGTATAACGCCATTGCGTATCTTCGTTCTCCCCTCCTATGTATCTACCTGCGGGACCACGAAATGCCAATTTACCAAAAACACCTTGCGGGCACACTTCTCCGTTATCGCGCAATATCCTTACCTGATAGCATGGGAGTTCCAGCCCAAGAGAGCCGGGTTTCACATTTCCCGGTATATTGGAGATAATAGCATGAAAAGACTCCGTGCAACCAAAATGTTCAACGAGCTCAGTATGTGGCAAAAACAATTTAAGCCTGCGGTAAAGTCCGATTCCCATTGGTTCTCCTGCGGTGATGAGCAACCTCAAAGAACTCAAGTCATATCTTTGCGGCTGCTTCAACATCAGGCGATATGTAGTTGGGGTGCTGTAAAAAACCGTGACTTGATTCCTCTCTATTGTCCCAAATATTTCTGATACGTTTTTTTGCGATACAGCGTATCCCAATAGAGATACAGTTGCATTAAATAAGAAAGGGATTACGGCGAGTGCACCAAAACCGTATGTAAACGATAAGGGGGCGGTTCCGCTAATTACATCATCTTCTTTTATTCCCAGCACATCTCCCTCCGTCTGACATGTAGTTAAAATTGTATCTTTTGTATGAGCAACCCCCTTCGGGCTTCCAGTAACGCCTGAAGTGTAAAAAATCATCGCCACATCGCTACCTAAGTCCATTTCACGGTCTTCATCCATGACCTCAAGTCCGTCATCCAATAGGATAACATTCGCTTTGACATCATCTACAATTTCTTCTGTTTCCCTTTCTTTCAATAAATGCGATACTGGAACAGGTATTGCGCCTATTTCCCCTATCGCGTAAGAGCTTACGATGAATTCTAGCGGATTCTGGAGTTTCAAAACAACTCGGTAGCCCCTCTTAATAATTTTTCTGAGATCGCTATACCTCGCATTAATTTTTTCTTTTAATTCACCGTAACTAAGCCGCTTATCTCCATAGAGAATGGCCATTTTCCTATCCTCTGTTGCTTTCAGTATTGTTGAGATATTCCGCATTGTATTAGCACACCGTAAATATTAAATTAAGGAAAGGAGATTAACTTTTCTATATGAACCTGAACAGAATAAATTACAGGCGTATTGGAGAGCGGGGTTATATATTTGACACGAAAACGGGTTATATTTACCTGTTAAGCGAAACCTCATCTATCATTGTGGAGGGTATGTTGAATAATAATTTGGAAGGTGCAATAAATAGGATACTGAGCGAATACGATGTTGACGAGGATACGCTTCGCAAGGATGTGCGTGAGCTTTGTAATTCATTAGAGGAGATATGCGGAAAATAGGACTTACCGGGATGTCCGAAAAGGCACCGGGTATATCGGTTGCTCGGAGCATAAGGGTTGGATGCCCTGATATGCACATAGTAGCGTTCGGGGAGCCTATGCAGGCAGGGATGTATATAGACGTTGATGCCTCTTATGTCGTAGCGCCATATGACATAGATGCAATTGTGAAGATAGCCTCCGCGAAAGGTGTGCGTGCTATTATTCCAAATATGGATGATGATGTAGAAGCGTTTGCAGAAAGTAAGGAAGTCTTCTATGAACGTGACATCAATCTTTTAATACCAGACCCGAATATTGTGCGAGTTGCAAACGATAAACTTGAGACATACCGGCATGCCTGCTCTAAAGGTATTCCAATGCCTGAAACTGTCAGGTATTCCGAAGAAATGGATTGGGAACCGCCATATTTTCTAAAAGGTGGTTCTCGTGGTGTTTTTCGGGTGCGTTCCCGGGAAGAAGCTTTTGTTATAGCTCAATATTTAAAACAGATGGGCGAGCGACCAATAGCTCAGAAGAATCTTGATGGTGAACCTTACAGCGTAGCTGGAATCGCTTATGATGGCGATGTTGTAGCGCTGATGATAAAAAAGCTCAAGATAGCAGAAAATGGAACGACCATCTTCGGCGTCACCATATATGACGAAGACCTGTTATCCATCACTAAGGACTTTGTTTTTGGTATAGACTGGGAAGGTCCTTTCGAGGTAGAGTTCATAAGAGATAAGGAATACCATCTATTGGAGATGAACTCAAGATTTCCCTCGTGGATAGATGTGGGTGTAAGCGCGGGGTTGAATCTCCCTGCGATGTTAGCTGAAATACTTTTTGGGCAGAAGTTAAAAATAGAAAGTTATAAATATAGAACAGGTGTTACCTTTATTAAGTTCCCGATGACTGCTATAACTGACATTGATAAGGTTGTGGGCATGAAGGTAATCGGAGGGGTGGAATGGAGAAGAAACAATATGTAAAACCTACTTTGGAACGGCAAGCGATATTTTCGTATGAGGCGGGCTATCTTGGTTTAGGCAGTAAAAATTTACAGTGTTTGTATTTTGATAGGCCTGAGAAGATTTAACGGCTCGTCAACGATTATTTCAACCCTATATATTAATTGATTAATTGGCAATCTTTTCAATGTAAATATGAGGAATGTGGTTCAACTCCTTTTACCCCACTTAATATGGCTTCATCAAGTTTAGTACCACGTAAGTCCGCTTCACTCAGATCTGCTCCAACTAAGTCAGCACCACGTAAGTCTGCCTCGCGCAAATCAGCATAAGTCAGTTTAGCCCCACATAATAGGGCTTTACTCAAATCAGCATTTTTTAAATGGGCATGATCTAAGTCGGCACCACATAAGTCTGCTCTACGCATTTTAGCGCCATTTAAAAAAGCGCCAGATAAATTAGCACCGCTTAAAAAAGCTTCTCCTAAATTAGTTCCATTTAAGTGAGCCTCTCTCAGATCGGCTCCTGTCAAATTAGATTTTTTCAAGTTGGAGCGATCATCAAAACGAGCTTTGTACAAGCGTGCCCCGCTCATTTTCGCTCCTTCTAAATTGACCTTTTTAAAAACGGTTCCATTCATATTTGCCACGATTAAATTGGCACCGCATAAATCACGCTCACTCAAATCCTTCCCACTCAAGTCAATTCCTATGAATACATTTTTACCTTTACCTATGTCTCCTCCTCGTTTAATCTCACTCAAGTCATAATTTTTTGCATCCTCTTTTAAAATTGCTTTACTCAGGTCAACGCCATCTAAGGGAATACCTTTTAAATCAATCTCTTTACTCAGATACACGCCTCTTAAGTCAATTTCCCTCAGATCAAGTCCTTCCAACTTAGCATCCCTAAAGACCGCACTCTCTAAGTTAATTCCTCTTAGTTCAACCTTACTCAAATCAACCTCACTCAAGTCCGCACCACTCAAATCAACATTCGAAATCAAGTCGCCACTATCAATCAGGTCTTCGTCCTTATCTGGCTTTTCTAAATTTACCTCCATCAAATTAACTCCTTCAACCTTTTTCAAGTCAACTCCGCCTAATTTAGCATGCCTCAAATCCGCTCCTGTTAAGTTGGCACCATCTAATTTAGCTTCTCTCAAATCAGCATCACGCAAAACTGCATTTATCAAAGTGACATTCTCCAAGCAAGCTTTACTCAATTTTGATCTCTCCAAATTAGCACCACTCAATTTGCCCCCTTTCAAATTAGCAGCCCTTAAGTCGGAGTCCACCAAATCCAACCTCTCTAAATTTGTTTTTTGTAGATTAGCACACCTCATATCGACCTTACGCAGATCAACTTCTCTCAAGTCCAAACCGCTCAAGTTAGCAAATCTTAAGTCAGCACCTCTTAACACTTTCTTCTTTAAATCGGCTCTACGCAAATCAGCACCTATTAAATCAGCACCACGCAAATCAATACTACTTAAGTAGCGACCTAATTTATCTCCTCGTAGACGTGTCTCCTCTATGTAGTCTCCTTTCAATTTGGCACCGTTCAAATCAGCCCCTCTAAGCCTTGCCCCACTTAAGTTTGTTCCAATCAAACAACTATCACGTAAGTTTGCCCCACTCAAATTAGCCCCGCTTAAATCAGCTCCACTTAAGTTTGCCCCACTTAAATCAGCCCCCATCAAGTCAGCTCCCACCAAACATGCTCTACTTAAGTTTACTCGCTTTGCGGTTGTCTCACCCAAATATGCCCCCCTCAAATTAGCCCCACCTAAATCAGCATCAGTCAAGATGGCACTACTCAAGTTCACGCCACTTAAATTAGCCTTCCATAAACCAGCACCAATTAAGTTAGCTTTCCCTGTTAAATTAGCCCCACTTAAATTAGCCCTCCACAGGTCAGCATCACTCAAATCAACATTCCATAAGTATGCCCCGCTCAAATCTACTTCATTCAACGTAGCACCTCTCAGGTTAGCCATCCTCAAGTAAGCATTGCATAAACTAGCCTTGCTAAAGTCGGAACTACGTAAATCGGCTTCTATTAACTTAACTCCATCCAATTTGAAACTAGAAAATATCTCCCCTGAGAGATATACACCCGTTAAAATTTTTTGTGCTCCAACACGCACACCCCCAGCAATCGCTTTTTTGCGTATATTATCTAGCATAATTACAATTGCCCAAAACGAAAAAGGGATAAGAGAAATTATCAAAAGAATTGGTAGAAAAACATTTACTTTGGTCCCTTCCTTGATAAAGTGCAATAGGATAAGATCATACCCAATTGTAACTGCATACGCTGAGATGGTAATACGAACAATTGGTAATCGTAAAAAACCTGTAAGCTCTTTTTTTTCTGAGCTACCTCTCACCAACACTTGAAAAATTATTAATAGTGCACTAAACATGATACCAATAATTGCTGCCTCTGATTGTGCAATAGCACTCAGTATGTACCGTGCACTCGTAGCATCAGTAACAAAAAATCTTGAAATGGAAAAGGATAATGGTGATAAAAGTATAATAAGACATGAGATTAGGAGCATAATAATAAAAGCAGCTAATAGTGATACACTGAAAGCTATAATAATATTCTTATGAGTAGATGCTACGCCTTTTATTTTATCTATAATCGATTTTTCACCGCCCATTTCTTACCACCTCATCGCATTCACGGTAAAATAACTTAGCCCATATTACTAAATATATCACAGTTAAAAATATCCTCAAACGTTTCACCTCTCCTAACCAATCTTTTCCTTCCACCGTTAACCATAACAACCGGCGGTCGAGGTCTGATAAATTGCTGTGATAACGAGATGCTATAAGCTCCAGCATCCAGAACGGCGAGAAAATCTCCGCGCTTCAACACTGGCAACTTCCTATTTACACCCAGAACATCCATTTGCATACATAACGGGCCATAAATATCAACTGGCTCCCATGCTTCTTCTTTAATCACAACTGGAACAATCCGATGATAATAATACGGTGTAAACATGATTAAATTCACTCCAGCATCTACCACAACCGTCTTCGTGCTTCCCCCGATTATTTTTGTTCCTTCAACCATCGTTAAGATAAGTGCAGGGTCAGTTATGATAATCCGCCCAGGCTCCATCACCAGCGTG
>JAEOSG010000130.1 GCA_016840485.1 Candidatus Baldrarchaeota archaeon | reverse complement strand
GAACAACGCTCAGGAATTATAATTGAAGAAAATATGAAGAAAATAGTGACTAAATTAAGTAAAGAAATTGAGGAGATGATAAATAAATATATTTCTCAAATAGACGTCGATCTACGTTTTATAACGGAAGATTTCCATAAACAAGCGTCAGAAATGGAGAAAAAGGTTAAAGAAGACTACGAAGATTTAAAAAACCACTTAAAAACTAGATTTGAGGAATATCCTAAATTTTTGAGGTCCTTAGCAGATTTTATGATTTCAAAAGCACTAGAACAAATAGATGAATGGATAGATGACTTTAAAGAGACGTTAGCATCTTGGATGGATGATGTTATCGGATTTACAGACAGAGAATTTATGAGGCTAAAAAACATAACAATATCTACGAACAAGAGAATTCTTCAAGAATTTTCCAAATATGTTGAAGAAATGAAAGATATTGTTGACATGTTCGTAAAGGAAAGGAAATTAAAGTTTGTTAATGAACTTATCACATTAACTCTGAACGAGGTCAAAAACCATACTACTGAGATCACCAAGCCGCTTCTAGACCCAATCCAAAAAGTTATTAGCAAAAGTTTTCCTCATTTAAACAATGCAAAAATGGCTGCAAATGACTCTTTAAGGAAAACTAATCAAGTTGATAATTTGCTAACGGAAGTAAATGCAACATTATATCAGTTAATCTCTTCAAGAGATACTTGGATAGTTGAGGAAGGTGAAGCCATAGAGATAATTAGGAAATTCTTATCGCTGGATGTTCCTTGGAAAATAAATGTTATCTTACCTTGTGAACTGTTAAACCACGTGTTAAGTGAAGTCTCAATTACGCCTGAAATTAAAATTTATTGCTACGGTGAGCACACATCAGTTAAAGTACCTGAGAATGTTGAAATTATAAGGACAAAATTCAAAGACGTCATTGCTTTGGAAAGCGAAATATTATCAATGTTTCTGGTACCAGTTGGTAATAAAGCTGCAGGAATAGCAACTACAAATAATATCTTTCGAATATTGATCAATATTTTAATAAAAAACCTATTAACTACTGCGATAGAAGAAAAAATATAATTTATACGTCTAATGTTAACAAGCTATGTCTATGTTTCCAATTTTTTGTTTAGAGTTTAGCTGACTTTTGTCTCGGAAGCCTTTAATTTGAAGAAAATAAGGGTAAATGTTTATATATTGAATGTTATAGTAACTATTATAACATATGATGACAATGGTTATTATAACAAATTTTTATCGAGGAGATGCAGAGTATGGAAGGAAAAGTAGAGTTAAATAAGTCACTAAAGAGCCTCCTTGAAAAATTTAAGTACAAAACAGAGAAAAAAACTGAAGAAATTTATCCTTTGATAGAACCTTTCGCTTATGCAGTCATATACACTGAACCAGAAACTGGCAAGAGATATTATGAAGTTGTCGAACCTCCACTAGATAAGAAAGAAAAGGATATTTTTGATCTTATTTCGAAACTCCTGTTCTACGAATTAGACGTTGAATATACGGCTTTTAGGGATTATGAAGAAAGAAGTAGATATATCAGGGATAAGGTGCGAGAGATAGTCAAAAAATATAAGATAAAATTGAGCGAAGAATCTCTTTCTAAAATCTTGTACTACGTAGAAAAAAACTTTGTTGGGCTTGGAAAAATAGAACCGCTTATGAGAGACGATAACGTTGAAGATATCAGCTGCGACGGAGCAAGAATACCTCTCTACATCTGGCATAGAAAATATGAATCCATTCCTACAAACGTAGTTTTCGAAAGCGAAGAAGAACTTGATAGCTTTGTTATAAAACTTTCTCAACGATGTGGAAAATACATATCCGTTGCCCAACCACTTTTAGATGCATCCCTACCAGATGGATCAAGAGTACAAATAACATTTTCAAAAGAAGTTACAATGAGGGGAAGCACATTTACAATAAGAAAATTTAAACAAGACCCGTTAACCATAATTGACCTTTTAAAGTTCGGTACACTATCCTCGGAGATGGCTGCGTACTATTGGCTTTGTATAGATAACCGTATGTCGGTTTTAATAGCTGGAGGAGTCGCAGCAGGAAAAACAACTCTCCTCAACTCTCTTGCCATGTTCATTAGACCTGACCTAAAAATAGTTTCTATCGAAGATACCCCTGAGCTTAATCTCCCACACGAACATTGGATACAAGCTGTTACACGGCCCGGATACGGTGAAAAAACGATTACTGGCGAGAGAAGAGGAGAAATATCAATGTTTGAACTTTTGAAGGCAGCAGTTAGACAGAGACCAGACTACATACTTGTAGGAGAAATTAGAGGCGAAGAAGCTTATGTGTTATTCCAAGCGATGGCTACTGGACACCTAGGTATGGCTACAATCCACGCAGAAGATATGCTAGCGGTAATTCACAGATTGGAAAGTAAGCCCATGAATATTCCGAGAAGCTTACTTGTCACATTAGACATTATAGCGGTGCAAAGGAAAGTTCGGACAAAAGCTGGTCAAACTGTTAGAAGAAACATAAAAGTACATGAAATTGTAGGTCTTGAGCCTTCAACAAACGAATTACTATCAAACGTTGTGTTTGAATGGGACGGGGCTGATGACACTTTCAACTACACTGGTAGAAGCTACAAGCTGGAGGAAATTATGGATTTGAAAGGGTACAGTGAAGATGAGATATGGGAAGAGATAAGCAGGAGAAAAACCGTTTTGGAATGGATGGTAAGAAAAGGAATCAGGAGATACGTAGATGTAGCAAGTGTAATAAGGAAATACTATGGAAACCCTGAGAAAGTCTACGAGGTGGCTGTTAAAGAACTAAAATAGGTTGGAATTAACATGGTGAGGATATATACCCTAGGATATCTATGGTTTGGAAGAAGATTAAGAAAATATCTAAGCGAAGAAGGTTGGCTTGCAAAACAGCTTAAAAAAGCTGGAATCCCACTTGATCCACAAGTTTACGGAGGAACAATGATACTTATCTCGCTGGTAGTATCTATTGTTTCTGTGGCAGCAGCATTTTTCTTGTTCATTTTTCCAATTGATCTAAGAATTCTACTGATTTTACCTGTTCTTCCACTATGTACCATTGCAGGATTTATAATCTATCCATTGTTTAAACAATTTGATCGTAAAGACAAAATCGATGGCATTCTTCCATTTGCTTCAGGTTACCTGTCCACCCTGGCAGGTGTAGGTGTCCCACCTGATAAACTCTTTGAATCCCTTGCAAGACAAGACATGGGTGAAGTATCGAAAGAAGCCAAAAACATCGTTGAAGATATGTATTTCCTAGGTTTAGATGTTCTCACCGCTCTTAAAAGAGCAGTAGAAAGGTCTCCCTCAAAGTTGTTTGCTGAATTTCTCGAAGGAATTAGGGTTACCTTACTTAGTGGCGGTGTGTTGAGGAGATATTTAGAAGACCAAACAAAAAGACTTATGAAAATAAGAGAAGAGAAAGAAAATGAATTTAACAAGAGTTTAAATGTAATTGGCGAAATATACGTTGTTCTCGTGGTTTTGGCACCCCTACTCTTCATTGTGCTTTTAATATCTTTAGGGGAAACTGGTGGCCTATTCTTACCCATTCCTGTAGTTTTAATCCTAATTTCGTACTTCCTCATACCGTTTGCTAGTTTATTGATGATAGGTCTTATTGACATGAGCATGCCAAAGGAGGAATGAAAGCTGCCAAAAATTGTTGCTAAACAAAAGAAAGCTGCAATCGTTATCGGATTTATAGTCGCAGTAATCACTTTTTTACTTGGTGCAAGAATAACTGGCAGCTTACAAGAACTTAACAGTATTTTAGCTGAATACGGAACCTCGTATATCATAAGTAACTTTATACAAGGAGGTTACCTACCCACAGACTTAATATCCACTCTTGAGACATTAACCTTGGTCCTTTTTATTTCATTAATTGTTTTCTTGACACCCATAGCAATTTTAACACATTTAGAAAACAGTTGGATGAAAGCTGTCAATGCAAATTTACCTTCTATGCTTAAAGAACTCGTGGATGGACTTTCAGCCGGTTTATCGCTTCCACAAGCTTTAATAACTGTTGCTAAAAGTGGAGGTTTTGGACCACTAGATAAGCCTTTAAAGAAACTTGCTGTAGACGTTTCCTGGGGTGCCCCGTTCACCGAAGCTCTTAAAGACTTTACAAACTATTTAAACACCAGTCTAGCTAGGCGACTACAGGGGATTATAATTGAGGCTTACAGGTCTGGTGGAGATGTAGAAAGAGTCTTTATGACAGCTGCAGAACATCTAGATAGATTATGGGAACTTAGAAAAACTAGAGCCTCTGAAGTTAGACCATTCATGTTCATTATTTATATATCATTCATAGTTTTCTTGGTTATCACATATGCTTTTAACAATGTGCTGTTTGCATCCTTAGCTCAGGCATCGGAAATGTTAGCTGGATATGGTGCTGGTGGCCTTTCAATTAATCCAGCAACCAGTGCCCTCATGAGTTTAATTCTTTTCCACGCAATTATCCTCGAAGGCTTCTTTGGTGGGTTAATAATAGGGAAAATTACCACTGGAAAACTTTTCAGCGGACTTATTCACTCCGTGCTTTTATTATTAATCGGTCTATTAGCCTCGCAAATAATATTTTAACATAAACGCAATAGTATTGAATAAGAGTATTAAGTTAAGGGGTTGAAAAATTTGAAGAAAAAAGAAGATGAAAGCAGCTTGGCGGTGTTAGCAGAAATACTTGAAGCTATTAGGGATAGACTTGACGAAATTAAAGCACTTCAAGCATCAAGTGTAACTTCACTTAAAGAGCTTAAAGAAGGTCTTTCAACACTCGCCAGGCTAAAAGACCTGAAGAATTCTTTAGAAAACGTAGCAGATTCACTTAACATAATTAATGAGATCAAGGAATATGTGAAAACACTTGAGTCAAAATACGATGTGCTAAGTGAGGAAATTAAATCCTTAAGGAAAGAGATTGAAGATGTGAAGTTTTTAACTTCTGAGAGCATGAAAAAATCTGTAAAATTATTGGAACAAGCCATGGATCTATTAAATTTACCTGATATTGTAAATCAGATAACACAAATAGTTAATGACCTTACAATAAAAGTAGAAGAACTTTCTAAACGTAACGAAAGCACTTAATTCACCTATTTATTTGAGAGGTGAACATTTTGAAATTAATACGTAGAAAAGCAATAAGTTACATTATCGGTTTTGCTTTAATCTTAGGATTAAGCGTTTCAGCCATAGCTATTGTTTATGCAGTTATGATTCCACAAATTGAATTAAAGCAAGCTGAGGCATCAATAATAGATGTTATAAGCACTTTTAAACTCCTAGACAATAGAATAGATGAACTCCTAAATCAAGGAGTAAATTCCACCTCCATTATTGGCCTAAATATCCCAAGCGGAGTTTTTAAGATATCCCCTACTGTCGGTTATAGTATTGAAATCGTGTACCAGCCTAGCGGGGCGGAGAATCAATCGTTATATTCAGGATCACTAGGCAGAATATCCTATAATATTTCATATTCAGGTAGATTGGTTGGAGAAAATAACTATCGAGTAATATATGGTTCCGAACATCACTATTTAATGTCCGATTCGGTTGATAGAGAAAATGCGCAAATAATTGAAAGCCAAAGGGACAAAGTAGTAATCATAGGGTTAAAATACAGAGTTATTTTTCACATTTACAGTAGAGATATTGATGGAGATGGAGATGATGACTATGATGTATTACTTTTTCTTGTTAGGCTAACAACAGACAATGGAAGAGGTCTTAGTTTTCTGGGTAATAAGAGAATTGTTGCTAAGAATAGTGGAGCTCAAATAGTGAATGTAACACAAGAAACTAGGTCGTCTACCTTTTATATTAGGGGTTGGGATTCGGATCAAAATAGGAATTTTGACGAAGAAATTGTTACGATATTATTAACTTCAGGCCAGGTTTTGAGAATAACAGTTCTGCTGGTAAGTATTGTTTTAGGGGTGCAATAGGTGAACGAAGCTGTTAGTTATGCGTTGCTCATTGTTCTTGGAGTAGCTATAGTCTCGAGTACATTTGTGGTATTTAATAATCTCCAAACATCATTAATATCCATAGCTATTGAAAGCGAAATGAATAGAATTGTTGAGTATATTTCTAGCAACGTTCTTATCGCATATGGAGTTATTTTAGAAGGAGCTAATGTCACAATAACTTTAGAATTACCTTCAAGAATTCAAGGATATCGATACTTTGTAAAATTTAATACTTCAGTAGATGGTGAAAAACAGATTATCATACTTATTCCCGCTAAGAATTTATCAGTCGTTAAAAAACTTAGCACAATTGACGGTTCAATTACTTTTCAAGGCCAGATCGACAGTGCACAGTTAAGGGAAATGGTGGCCATAATTAGAGCTTCTCCAAATTTCATAGTGTTAGAGGTGATTTCAAGTGGCTAGCAAAGTTGAGTTTCTTCTAACAGCAGTAGCTTTCATCATGGTTATAATTTTACCTACAAGCCAACTGATCATAAGTCAGATTAGCAGTTTAGAACATTGGAACACTACACAAACAATGGAAAGAGAAGCAGAACTATTAGCTTATGAAATTTTAAACTCTCCGGGATCTCCATCAGATTGGGGTCTTACTAAACTTACAGATTTACCAAGCAAATTTGGTCTCGCCAAAGATACATCCAAATTATTAGTGTTAGATTCAAACAAGGTTTCGAGATTAGATATTAGAAACCCTTATTATCTTCCGTATGATGCAAATGACCAAAACGGTCTATTAATCACACCTACCCAGGGAACGTTAAAGGAACTTTTAAATTTAGAGGATATTGATATTCAGATTTCAATAATGCCATATTTTAATCTAACTTTAGAGAAAAACGTAAACAATATAATTTTAAGAACCACTGATTGGAGCAATATTCCCCTGTCTCAAGTTAATATTTCTATTTTAGCTATAAATGAGCAAAACAATATAGTGCTTCAAACAAGCTTGCTAACGGATGAATTCGGTGAAGCTACGCTACCTCTAAGTAGTTTAGCGGGGAAAGGAAATACCATACTCCTTTTTGCAGTAGCCCGGCTAAACAACGATATTTTTTCATACAATTATATGTACGTGACTCTTATACCTCAAATATTCGATGACAACATGCTTAGAGTATCTATACTTGAATCTCCAGACCCTGGACGTTTAAATGTAACAGTATATGTTAATGGTGTTCCAACTTGGTTTAATGCAACTATATTTTACCTAAGCAGGTCTGGAAGTTTTGTTTTCAGTTTTTTGGACTCTGCATCATTTAGTGAAGGTCCTAGCGGATGGTATAGATGCAGTTGGAATGAAATATTGGCTCCTTCAAATCTCCCTGTGTTCTTGGTTGTAAATGTTTTAAGAAGTGATGGAAGTACAAGAGGAACTGGCTTTTACAGTTTACCGTCCATCATAGGTTTTTACAGTAATAGAGAAGATGTGACTAAAGATCCTTTGCCATACGGTGAGACGAGG
>JAEOSG010000129.1 GCA_016840485.1 Candidatus Baldrarchaeota archaeon | reverse complement strand
TTTTTATTGTGGTAAATGATCTAAAACGTTTATTAAAGAAGTAAAAGTGCATTTGCTCAAAACACGGTGATTCTACGTGCTTCTCTGTAAAAAATTAAATGTCATACATTATGCAATTATGTATGTAATGACATTTAAATGTCTGAAGAATATTTTAAATGAATGAAAGTTTTGGTGGTGTTGGCGCTGAGTGGGTCGATTGTTAAGGTTGGTGAAAGATATACTATTGTTATTCCTAAAGAAATTCGGAAAAGTTTAGGAATTAAAAAGGGTCAATTACTAAGAGTTTCATCCGACGGAGAGAAAATTATTATAGAGCCTTTACCTGAGGATCCTTTTAAAGTATTTGAGCAAATTCTTGGAGATTTTCAGTATTCTAGAGAAGATAGGTTGAAGGCTGAAAAATTTTTGTTAAAGGAGGCTGAAAAAGATACCAATACTTGATACAGAAGTTTTGTTTGCATTTAATCCTAAAGATAAACATCATACATATGCAAGGAAGCTTCTTAATAGAGTAAAACACGGTGAAATCAAAGATGTATACGTTACGGACTCAGCGTTGCTGGAATTTATAACTGTTTTATGTTCTAAAGGATTCAATTTAGATCAAATTAGAATTTTACTGATGTCTTTAGATGTAATTATTACCAAATACGGTTTAAAAGAAGCATTAACTCTCGATTTAACGACCTTGTCAATGACCCTAGAATTCATGAAAACAGGATCCACCTTTTTTGACGCCTTACTGGCTGCTTCCTCCAAGAAAATAGACAACACCATCATATCCGACGATAAAATATACGACACTTTAAACATAAAAAGAATAACTTTCAAAGAGTGATGCTTATACGTAAAGGGTCAATTCTGAGGAAAATATTATTTTAAAAAGGGTCCTAACTTTAAAATTGGGAGTTGGTTGGATTGCTGAAAAATATTTTTCGAGTTGTTTTAGTAACGTGTTCAAGTAGGGAAGAAGCGGAGAAAATTTCAAAGATTTTGGTTGAGGAGAGGCTTGCTGCGTGTGTAAACGTTGTTTCAACTGTTAAATCGTTTTTCTGGTGGGAAGGGAAAATAGATGAAGCGGAGGAACACCTACTAATTATTAAAACTAGTGTAGAGAAAATGGAGAAGCTGATTGAAAGGGTTAAGGAGCTTCATAGTTACAGTGTTCCTGAGATAATTTCACTGCCAATTCTGGAAGGAAATAAGGATTATCTGAAATGGGTTGAGGAATCTTTAAAATAAAATGATAATCGGGTTGATGAGTTATTAGGCTGTGGCAACCAAATCTATTATGGCAGCTAAAAGTATTAGTAGGGACCCTAGTCCACCGCCGAAGATTAGTGAAGCTATTCCAAGCACTAGTAAAACAGTCCAATTCATTTCAGTCTTCAACGAGATTTTAATAACATTGTAGCTTGCGAAAATAATTAACCCAATTAATATGAGTGCTAAACCGCTGATTACTTTTCCTAGACTGAAAATTATCATTTTTCCATGGAACATCCATAAAGCAGCCAAACTTATCCCAATAATGTAGGTAATACCGTAAATTATCAAAAGGATTGCACCAATTAAAGCCAGCACTTCTGCAAAAACCTTTAAACCGTTTTTTCTTTTCTTTGGCATAAAATCACCAGTCGTAGCGATGCATTAACTTTCTACAATATTTCCATTTCACCTCTTATTAACATAGTTATTCAATAAAAGTCTACATTAAAACCATGAGTAGATAGATGAATTGTACCACTAAAAATATTAATGTAAAATTATTTGATAATTATTTGAGGGTGGAAGGGGTTGAGTATTCTTAGAATAACTCTTCATGCCATTATCAGAAATCCTAGGAGAATATTAACCCTCGGTCTCGGTATAATTTTGGTGACAGCATTCATAACAGGGGTTTTTCTATCAATAGACTACCGGGGTCAGGAACTTTTAACAGAAATATTAAAACATGTAGATGTCGATTTCGAGATCGCTATAGCACATGAAAACGTATCTAAATACATGGACATCGTAAGAGAACTGGAAGGAATAGATGGAATAGAAATAGTAGAGCCTTACACAGTAGAGCCCTATGAATTTCCTTATGCAGAGCCTTTTCTATATCATGTTGGTTATGAACTTAGATATACTATTACAAAGGGTGACGAACAAATTTATCCTCTCTACAGAAATGTAACTACTGGTTATGGAACGTATAGGGAACCCGCCTACTTTTTGTATGTTTATGGTTTTAGGCAGAATATGTCTATTGGGGAAATAAAAGTATTAGAAGGAACCTTGAACCTCACAGGAAACAACATAGCGGTAACAAAAGAAATGGCGGAAAAACTAAACCTAAAAATAGGAGACAAATTAGTGTTTACACTGCTTTCAACATTTAAAAAAGCAAATGTAACCATTTGCGCGATTATAGAATTTAAGGGAAAGTTAAAAGAACTAATAGTGGATAGACATTCAATTTTTGCCGAAGAACAGGTAATGCACATGGTGGTACCTATTGAGTTTGCTTGGAGCTTTTTTGAACGTAGATTTGGGGACTTCTATACAGGTGGATCTTCTCCGTCAGCAGGTTACGGTTTCTGGGTAAATTATTGGGTTTTTATTGATCGTGAGAAGTTTTTGAATCCCTGGGATCCTGATCAGTCGGTTAAAAGGTTAAGGAGATTGGAAGTTGAAATAAGAAATGTGTGTATTAAGAATAAAGAGTCGTTCGAGGTTGAAAATCACCTAGAATATGTGATAGAGGTATTTAGCCGCCAGTTGGATTTCCTGAAGAAATCAGTCGGTTTTAGTAGTTTGCCTATATTCTTTTTGGCTTGGTTTTTCGTGCTAATTTCAAACTGGGTTTCTGTGAATGAAAGAAGGAGAGAAATAGGGCTATTAAAGATTAGAGGTGCAACTAATAAACAAATATTCGCATCTATATTCCTAGAAACTCTAATCATAGGGTCTATTGGAGGAGTTCTAGGAGTAGGTTTAGGCTACCTAATTAGCATATATTTTGCAGAATTCTTCGCAGAGAAATCTATAACTTCAATACCCTTGCGAGTAGTTTTTAGATTTTTACCTTTTTACACCCAATTTAGCGTAATTTTAGGTATCGTGTTTTCCTGTCTTGCTGTTATTTTCCCTGTTAGAAAAATTATGAAAATGGATGCACAAAAACTGTTGCAAGAATATCTGGAAGAAGTGGAAGCAGAGAAGTGGAAACCAAAATTAACACTAATATTATTCATGGTGGGGTTGATAAAAACAATAGAAATGGTCTTAGGTCTATCGATTGCAAAGATAGCAGTACAGATGGAATTTTATCTTAGAAACATTGTTATTTCTCTTCTTTTCATGGTTCTCATCTTCATCGATTTGATTCTTTATTTTCTAGGTCCTATATTCCTTATTTACGGTTTCAGCAAAATAGTTACACATTATGCTCCAAGATTTAGTAAACCGTTTAAAGCTATTGTAAAACCTCTTCTCGGAGAGTTAAGTGATGTAGTTGTGAAAAACTTTACAAGGAAGGCGACGAGAACCGCAAGAATAATGTTTCTATTGGCAATAACATTAAGCTACGGCGTAACGATGATAGTCGGGCCAGCTTCTGCAAGGCACCATGCGATGGAAGTAACAAAGATAGATGTTGGAGCAGATGTAAAAGCTTCACAGGTATTTCCCATAAACGAAACGGAATTGATCAGAAATATAAGCAGCATAGAGGGAGTGAACTTAATTGCAACAACTAGGGAATGTCAATATGTTGCGTCTATAGAGGGGGAATACACAGAACTCTTTATTGTCGATGAAAATTACTTTAACGTTTCGTACATCAGAGAGGAATATTTGGAAGGTGCATCTATAGAAGAGGTTTATAGCAAATTCAGAAGCGGTGAAAATTGCTGTATAATAAGCAAATATCTAAGTAGAGAGTACTTGTACGATGTTGGGGATGAAATACGCATATCATTTACCGCAGGTGGAAATAGAATAGCTATGGACTTAACAATAATAGCGATTGCAAAAGTTCTTCCAGGGTTGACCTGGACAATTCAACCATACTTTTCCATAATAATTGCTATTAGTTATCAATGTGCGCAAAAATATTTTGATCCGCAAAAAGTAACACCAATACAGCTATTAATCGATACGGTGGAAGGCACTAATAACACAAAATTAGCTGAAAAACTTGAAGAAGAATACACAGAGATACGTTCTGCAACAAGCCCTGAACAGGAGATTCAAAAAAGGTTAAATGATCCGATAAGCGTTTTCTTCTTCAAACTATTTCAAGTTCAAGTTATTTTCGCATTTTTAATAGCTGCAGTTGGCTTATCACTAGTTATGACAATGGCAACACTTGAAAGAGAGCGAGAAATTGGACTGCTAATAGCAAGGGGAATAAGTAGAGAACAGGCAGTAAAAATATTTCTAGGGGAAGCCCTACTAATAACCGTGATTTCTTTCACACTAGGAATTGCAGAAGGATTATCAGTAACATACGGAGTCTTCAAATCAACGATGCCCATGATACCGGAAATAACAGACTACCCCATCAAAACGCCACCAGTTTTCCCCATCAATTTCTACCTTCTCATAATCGTAGGTTTCACCGCACTTCTACTAACATCCATTGTCCCAGCATGGCATCTAACAAGGAAAACCCTAGCAAAAATATTAAGAATCCACCACTAACAGTTTATAATCGAATTTCGACTTCACGTAGCTTAGTAGGCTCTTAGGGAGTAGGGTGGAAAAATGTCTACGTTAACGTTCATTCTGAAATCGGTGTTTCGAAACCCCAAAAGATCGTTAATACTTATTTTAGGTGTTACCTTACCGTTAATGTTACTAATTGGTACCTTTCTGACGGTTGAATATTTAGGCAGAGAATTTTTGACAGAGACTCTTGAAAATATTGGTGCGGATATCGAAGTTAGCGTATTTGGCGATGTAAACATTTCTAATTACATGGATGTTATAGAGGATTTGGAAAAAATAGATGGAATAGCAAACGTGGAAGCAGTAGTCTCGGACGATTTAGGAGCATGTAATATTACTAAAGGCGGAGAACTTATATGGCCAGTATATAAAAGAACTTCGAAAAACTACACGATACTGGTATCTTCTAACATTTATGTTTTTGGCTTTAGACAAAATTTTTCCAGCGAAGAAGTAAAAGTAGTAAGCGGTACATTAAACCTTACTAGAAACAACGTAGCAGTGACAAAAAGTTTAGCAGAATTATTAAAATTGCAACCAGGTGACAATATAACATTTCTCCGCAAATATCGGAAAGAAGAAAACGGAAAACAGGAGATGGGAATATTAAAGGTGAATGCAACAGTCTGCGGAGTTATAGAATTTGAAAATAGATTGAAAAACGCAATACGTAGCAAATACTTATCCTATCAAGGTCTTTGCTTTATAGTTTCTATAGAACTCGCTCAAGTTTTAATTGATGAATTTGATTATTATTCCTTCATAAGATATTGGGTTTTTGTTGATCACAATAAGGTTTTAAATCCTTGGAGCATTGACCAGTCAATAAAAAGCTTAAGGGAACTTGAAAGAAAAATAGAAGCTGCATTGCATAAACATTATTCTGACTTCAGTATTATAAACACATTATTATATGAGATAAAGGACTGTAGGGAAAAGGTAGATTATTTAAAGTTCGGTTTTGGAATTACCATTCTGCCCCTCATGTTATTAGCCTTCTTTTTCATATTAGTAGTAAACCAAATCTTAATAATGGGAAAGAGGACAGAAATTGGTTTATTAAAAGTTAGGGGCGCAACAAGCAAACAAATTCTCTCATTTACACTAGTTGAAAGCTTCATGATTGGTGGAGTCGGAGGGGTGGTGGGGTCAATTGCAAGGTATCTAGCTAGTATGCGTTTCGCAAAAATTTTCTCGGAAAAAACAACTCTATTGTCGGGACAAACTATTATTAGGTTTTTACCCTTTTACCTTCAAGTTGGAGTGGGGCTAGGAATAGTTATGTTAACCTTGGCTACATATATATCAGCTAGAAAAACTGTAAAGATGGAAACGCAAAAACTGTTGCAAGAATATCTTGAAGAAGTAGAGTTACCAAAGAAAATAACAAAGAAAACATTAATAATTTTCACAATGGGTCTAACGAAAGTAGTAGAAACAATTCTGAATACATCAGTTGCCGGAATTATGGGTTCTATGGAAGCTCCTGAGAGTTTTGTTGTTTTTCTTGTGGGAACTATTATACTTCTCGTAGATTTGCTTCTTATTCCTCTTGGTCCAATATTTTTCATTTACGGCCTTATCAAAATAGTTACATACTACTCGGTAAAGTTCCATAAAATTTTCAAAACAGTTATAAAACCGCTTCTTGGGGAACTAAGCGACATGGTTACGAAGAATTTTTCAAGAAAAACTACAAGAACGATAAAAATCATGGTCATAATGTCAACCGTATTAATTTATGGAATAGTAATAATCACTATTCCGAGTTTAATGTCGCAGCAGGCAAGAATATTTGCGGAGGCACAGAATGGAGCGGATACTCTTGCTGAGCCAGGATATGTTATCAATGAAACTCAACTCTTAGAAAATTTGAGTAAAATTGAAGGAATAGAACTTGTGTCAAGAGTTATGACGGGTAATTTTATGTTTAGGGAGATAGGGGAAGTGGCGCTTCTTGTTATTGTTGATGAAAATTACTTTAATGTGTCTTATTTCAAAAATTCATATCTAAAAGATGTATCAATCACAGGGGGGTTTGCGAGAAATTTAGGAGTAGAGAAAATTACTGCTTGATAAACGAGTATTTAAAGGATGAATATGGCTTTAAAGTAGGAAAACAATTGAATATAACGGTTCTAGTCGGAGAAAACGTAACAAAAATAATAAAACTAAGAGTAATAGGGATTATAAAAGCTTTGCCGGGAATAGTATCGATATATGTGATGAAAAGCCGCCCCGTAATTGTTATAAGCTACAATTACTTGCAGAACAACACGTACATCCAAAAATTGTTACACGGGTATGGTTTTCGTCAATATTTAATTGATGTATCTGAAAATGTCAACAGTACAGAAATAGCCGAAAAACTAGAAGAACACATTGAAATACGCTCTGCAACATCTATCGAACAAGTAATGCGAAAATACCTGAATGACCCTCTAATAACTATTTTCTCCCTCAAATTCTGCTACATTGAATACATTTTTGCACTTACAATTGCTACGTTCGGGGTTATCTCTACTGGTGGCAACATCGATTTTAGAAAGGGAAAAGGAGGTAGGACTTCTAATTGTGAGAGGAATGACCAGAAAACAAATAGTAAAAATGGTCTTTGGAGAAGCATTGCTAATGATTATGGTATCTTCCCTTCTGGGCATAATAGGGGGTTTATCTATAGCCTATGGGTTCTATTTACTTTTTGTACCTCTAGAAATGAGAATATTCTTCATTAACGAACCAATTGCTATTCCATGCGAACTGTACGTGATTCTAAGCCTTGGAATAGTAACATTCTTGGTGGCAT
>JAEOSG010000128.1 GCA_016840485.1 Candidatus Baldrarchaeota archaeon | reverse complement strand
GTACAATATTTACGATGATGTGGATAAGGACTATTTAAGGTATGTTTTTGAGGCTATGAAGCTGCTTGAAGACGACTATTTAGGCAGCAGTGGAACTCGCGGCTACGGTAAAATTGTTTTTAAAGATGTGAAAGTTGTGGAGAGAACAGTTGAATATTACAAAGGTAAGGAGCAGGAAAAAGTCCTTGGAAAAGGTTCATATGACAGTGTCAAAGATTTAATTGATGATTTCGCCAAAATAAGGGAAATGCTTTGAATTTTGGAGATGAGGTACAGTGAAGACCTTTATGTTGAAGTTTCATAGATCTGCGAGGTTCGGTGAATTAGGGTTAGGCGAGGAATCAGTATCTCCCATTCTTCACTCTGATACCTTATTTAATGCCATTTGCAATGCTTGGGTTGCATTATTTGGTGTTGATGAACTTGAAAGCCTCTTAGGCGACTTTAAATCCGGTGACCCACCGTTTTTAATATCTTCTGCTTTTCCCTACACATGTGTGAATTCTAGATGCTTTTTATTTCTTCCTTTTCCCCAACCTTTCTTGAAAAGGAAACTTGAACCATTGCAGTGGAAAAAGTTGAAAAAGATAAAATTTATCGAATTTGATATCTTGAAAGACAGGAAAATTAAGTGGACAAATTTCGTCGATGAAAGTGTTTTTACAATAAAAGACGGTTTTTTAATAAGGAAAGAGCACGAGGAAGAATTGAAGGGAAGTTTACCGATTTTCAGAAGTGAAAGAACTATTAGGAACAGGCTAGATAGAGTTACTAAAGCATCTATGCTATTTTATTTGATGGAAACCTTTTTCAAGGAGAATTCTGGACTGTATTTCCTCTTTAATGACTTAAAGGGATATTTTGACAAGGTTTACGCTGTTATGAAATTTCTTGGAGATGAGGGTATAGGTGCGGATAGGTCTCAGGGTAAAGGTGCATTTAGCCTAAATATTAATGAAACGTCGCTTCCAAGCTTAAATGATGCTAATGCTTTTGTTACATTATCCCTGTATTTTCCGCTAAAAGAAGAATTGGAGGAATACTTTAGAGGAGAGAAAATTCTTAGTTATTCTTTGGTGGAACGTGGAGGATTTGTGTATTCTCCGTTTTCAAAAAAAGCTGTTAGAAAACAACCTAAACGCTTGTTTACTGAGGGAAGTGTTTTCCCGCTTTTAGGTAAGGAAATTTATGGTAAAATGGTGGAAGTGAGGAAAAAAGATGAGGTTGTTCCTCACGATGTTTTCCTGTACGGTTATGCTTTTCCATTTAAGCTTAAGGTGGAGAGTGAAACACCGTGAAATTGGAAAGTTATAGAGTAAGAATGGAAACGATTACTCCGCTACACATCGGAGACGGCGGCAGGCTTGTAAAATCCGATTATATTGCGAAACATCATGAAGTATATGTATTAGATTTAGATAAAATCTCAAATAAGATTGGAAAGGAGAGTTTAGAGAAGTTTGTAGAAGTTATTGAGGAAAGTTTTAGACATCCAAGGATTTTGATAGATTTTCTTAGTAAAAAGAGAATAGACCCTAAAGATGTTTCAAAGTATTTAATCGAGAATAAAGCCACTGAGGAATTAGGCGAAATTTTGACTGTAACTAAAAACCCGTGCTTCTTTCCTTATATTCCTGGTTCGTCTCTTAAGGGGGCTATAAGGACAGCTTTACAATATATGTTTTTGAAGAAGAATCCTGATAAATTGGAGAGGGTTATCAACCATGCTTTGAGACGTGGAATTAAAAGGAAGCAGGCTGGTTCAGAGGTGGAGAGAGTTGTCAGGGGGAAAGAAAATTCGTCTTACTACGATTTATTTAGATTTGTAAAGGTTGCTGACAGTAATGCTGTTTCTATCAATTCATTGGCTGTTTTTACTGTTAAAATATTGGAGAAGATTGGAAAAAACTATAGTATGAAGAGATTTCCGATTACTGTGGAAGCTATTAAACCAGGAACAATAGTTGAAACCACTTTTACTTTGGAGAAGCTTGATGAAAAATATCTATCAGAATTAGGGTTGAAATCAGTTGATATTGACACTATAATTAATGCTTGCAACGATTTTTCAAAAGATATCTGTGAAAACGAGATAAGGTTTTTTGAGGAATGTGGAAACAGAGATTTACTTGCATTTTACAAAAATTTAAGGAAACAGATTAGTGATGATTTGATGTTAATCAAGGTGGGTTGGGGATCTGGGTACGATGCGACAACAATAGGGCTTCTTTTAAAAGATCATCCTCGATTTAAGGATATTAGGAGAAAATTTAAATTGGGAATTGCAGGAGTTGCTGAATTCCCTATTTCGAGAAAAATTGTGATGGGAAAAGATAAACAGATGCCACTTGGATGGTTAAAAATACATTGTAGATAAAGTATCTGAATCTGCATTGTTCTAAAAGTTTATTTAATTATAATTGGTGATTGATAGAAGGGAACCCACAAATAGAGTAAATTATAGGAATTGTTTGTGAGAATGTTGGGTTGGAGAAGTAGTTTTATATTTGTTATGGCGTATATTATTTATGGTGTGATTTATGAGGTGGTTTTTGTGCTGAGGCCTGGTGAGGTTGTTACCAAGGAGGAGTTGGCTAGGAGGTTTGGGGTTTCTTTGAGGACTGTTGATCGTAAGATTCATGAGTTGCTTTCTGGTGGTGTTATTTTTCCTGTTCCTAGTAGTGGTGATTTTAGGAAGTTTGTTTATGTTGTTGTTGAGGATATGAGGGATTTTAATGGTGTGCTTAGGGATTTGAGGGCTTTGCTTGATGAGTTTTTTGGTTCTGATGATGTTGGAAGGGAGTTGCTTTGGATTGAGGTTCTTGTTGAGTTGAGGGCTCTTTATCTTAAGGCTAGGAGGAATCGGTTGTCTGCTACTAGGATTCTTGTTAGAGACTTGTTGTTTCTTGCTGAGAGGTATGGTGTTGGTTTTGCTAAGGTTTTAAGGGATGTTTTAGACGGTTTACGTGAAGTTATGAGTGATAGAGAGGTTAGGGAGGTTATTAGACGTTTGGTTAAAGAGGGTTATGTTGTTGAGTTTGATGTTGAGGTGTTTTATTAGTGAAGTGTCTTCTCGATACTTCTGTTGTTATTTCAAGAGTTCTTTCCAAGTCAAAGGTTAGAAAGGCTGTGAATAGTTTTCTCGGTAAAGTTGAACCAGTTGTAACGACTTATATTGTTGGTGAGTTTAGGAGGACCGTGATACGTGATGTAGTTTTTTTAAGAAATGTTATACATAAGTACGGTTTAGGGGAGGCTTTACATTTTTTGGCTAGGCTTCCAAGGACTAGGAGGGTTTCTAACATTTTTAACTTGCTTGGTTTGGTTACCAAGATTTCTTTGGATGGTTTTGAAATTATAGATATTCTTGATCTTTTAAGAATGAGGCTTGAGGAACAATGTTTTGATGGCGTGAAGATGCTTGATGACGGGACAGAATGTTATCATAGTAGGGTGTTGGGAAATATGTCGCCGGATGGGTTTTTTCGTATTTCATTTCCTTGCAGAAATTGTAGAATCACAAATTTTATTAAGGAGAACTTAAATTTGCTGAAAGACTTAAAGGGGAAATTGAGTTCAGATTTAGGTTCGTTGGCTGCCTCTCTTATTCAGGAGGCAAGTAAAAGCGGGATTAGGTGGAGAACCTGTAGAAAAACATCTGATTTAATAATAGTTTTAATAGCTAAGGTGAAAGGTATACCTGGAGTGGCTTCGCTAAATGAAAAGGATTTTAAGGAGATATGTGCGGCTTTAAAAGTTAAATTTGTGAATCCTATAAAGTTTTCCACTGGTTAGTTACTGTATTTTGATTGAAAGTTTATTTTGGTTGTGGTTACCCTTTTGTTTTAGTTCAGTGTTTCTCATGTTTTTATGAGATAAATTTATAAGTCCTTAACTCATAATTACATGAGATTTATAGGTAACACTATAGGGAGGTAGCAAAATGTTAAGCAAAAAGTATTCATGCAATGTTTGTAAGCTTAAAAACATAGACAAAAAAACCATTTGTATAACTAAACACGCAATAGAGCGTTTTTCTGAAAGATTTAATCTTCCCAGTTTTAAAGCTTTATGTTCAATTTTACGTGTTTGTTTATATGGCGATCTTCGCTTAAATACTTCTAGGGACTTGTGGTATGCTACTGATTTTAACATGGTCGTTTCAGGGAAAATTGATGGTAAGTGTTTTGTTGTTTGCACCGTGTACTACTTCCCGTTATTTAACGAGAAGGAAAAAGTGTTAAGGCTACCTTCCATGAAATTGGATGGCGATTTGCTGGTGAAGTCGCCTTTTGGAGTGTTTAATGTGGTTAAAGGTTTTTCCGGGTTTACTTTGAAGCCTTTGCGCCGTATTCATAGGAGAAAGATGTTTGCGTCATGTTGACTTAGGTGGTGGTTGTTGTGGTGTTGAATGTTGTTGTGGTTCAAGAAAGGGTTTCAAAGAAGTTGGACGAATTGGTTGGAGATGTTAAGGAAACCGGAAAAATGTTTGATGTTCTGCTCAATGAGTTTAACTCCACAGATAGTTTAGAGGAGGTTAATTCGGTTATTTTGAGCGACAGCACTGTTTTTGGTAGATTTCCTGAGGTTGTTTTGGTTAGGGAGAACGTTAAGAAGGTTAAGGTTCCTATAGATGTTTCTCCATCTCTGTATGGTACTGATACTGTTTTGGATGCTTTGAAAGGGTTTAGTGTTGTTGGCGTTGATACTAGTGAGATTTTGCCTTCTGCTCATATGTTTCCTTCTTTTCTTCTTGTTAACGTTGGTGTACAGGGAATACGTTACGGTTCTTCTTTGCATGTTGAGGATAGTGTTCCTTTCATTTATACTTCTGCTGATTTGAAGCGAGAAGCGAGGAAAGGTGGTTATCGTATTACTTCTACGTGGAGTGTTGAGAGTAAAAGATGGAAGTGTCAGTTTAACATTTTAAGGGATATTTGCAGTAAGTTTTCCGATCTTGTTTTTGTTCTTTTTGATGAAAGTTTTTCTCTGGGCTATCTTGGGGCTCGCTCTGTTGATGAGCGTAAAGCTGTTGTTGAAAGTTTTGTTGAGGTTATGAAGTGTTTTCGTGATCTTAGGGTTGTTCCTATCGGTGTTTTTTATACTAGGTCTTCTGCTTTGTGTGCTTCTTTGATTAGGGGGCTTTTCTGTAAGGATAAGTCTTGCTGTAAGGATTGTGTTGCAGAGGCTAGGAGCAAAGGTGAATTGGATAAGTTGCCGTGTGAAGAGATGCTTATGAAGGATTCTACGTTGATCGATCGTTTTGTTGATTTTGGTTGGCGTAGTATGGTTTTTCAGGTTTTAAACCGTGTTACAAGGGAGCATGATCTTGAGATTTATGGTTTTTATCTTAAGGTTGGAGGTGGCAATGTTTTGAGGGTTGAGTTTCCAAGCTGGGCTTTGAGATGGGTTGAACAAATTGGGATTGTTGTTTTGGGTCAAGCTTGTTTAGGTGGTGGTTATCCTTATGTTTTAGAGCGTGCCCATGAGCAGGCGTATATTTCTTATTCTGAGCGTAACTGGGTTTATGAATATGTTTCTAAGCTTTTACGGGAAAAATATGGTTTAGATTTGAAAATTTCTAGAAAAGAGTTGAGGAAACGTAGGGGGATTGTTTGATGACAGACTGGTTTAAGATTTTTAGCGATAAGGATGCGGCTATTGGTGAAGTTATTTCTTCAAGTCATGTTGGTTTTCAGGTGCAGAGTTATAGGTATGAATATGCGTATACTCCGGAGTACGGTTCGATTTTGGTAACGAATTGCGACACGCACTTAACTATAGGTGTTGTGGTTGGAACTAAGATAGAGCCTGCTCCAGGGCTACCATCGGTTCCGGTACCTCTTAAGGCGACTAGAAGTGAGATAAGGCAGAAGTACCCTGACTTAGAAGGACGTTTTATTGATGTTTACGATGCTGTGACCATTGGTTACTATGTTTCAGGTAGGTTTTATCAGAGCCGCCCTAGAAGGAAGCCTCTAATTCACGATCTTGTGTATATCCCTGGTAGTGAGTTCATTGAGGAGTTTCATTTTTCTAGCGGAAGCTCCATGGATTATTTACCCATTTTGGTTAGCGCTGTTTCTGTTGATGAGTTAAAAGTTTTTCTCGAAATATATCTTAACTATTTGATCGATAAGTTGGGTGAAGAGAAACGCTATTTGTTGTTTGAGGCTTTTTCAAGTGCTGCAGCTAAGTATTTCGGGGATGATGTGGTTGATTTGCTTTTGGAGATTGGTGAAAAAGTTTTCTTAGGGGTGGAATAAAGATGAGTGAGAATAAGGTTTTTGCTAAGGTTGTTGGTGGAAGTCTTAGTAAAGGTGTTGATGCTCTTATACTTAAGAGTTTTTCAACTGAGCAGGTTAGAGCTGGATCCATGGTGGTTATTGAGGGTAGGGAAAACAAGTATTTGGGTGTAGTTTTCGATGTAGAGCATTTAGGTTCTAAGAGTGTTGCAGGTATGGTTAGTCGTGAAACAGTTGGTGACGCTGAGACCGCGAATCTAAGGGGCAAGGTCTTGTCTAATTTGAGGCAATACGGCAAATTGCCATCAGTTGTTAAGATAGTTCCAATAGCTTCTTTGGTTGATGGTTCAATAGAACAGGCTGACACTTTGCCTTATTATATGGCTTCTACAAGTGTTCCTAGTCAGGAAGATATATTTTCCTTTTACGGGGAGGAAGAAGAGGGGGTAATATGGTCTTTAGGTGTTCCTAAGCTTCCTTTAACTGAAGGTAAAATAGATGTTCATATTCCTGTAAACGTGGATGTTTTAACGAGAGGATCTTTCGGTATTTTTGGTAAGAGCGGTACAGGTAAAACTTTTCTCGGTAACATTATTGCCGCTTATATCGTTGCTTCTAATTATAGTGGTAAGCTTGAGAAAAAGGTTAAGCTGCTTATTTTTGATATGCACAGTGAATATGGCCTTATGGTTAAAGACACGGTTGGAAGAGATTATGCTATGGGTGTAGGTCAAGTTTTCAGCGAAGATTTCATAATATATACACCTGACATGGAACTTGCTAAAAATAGAGGTTTAAGAGAATTTAAAATTAGTGTTAATAGGGTGACGGGAGAAGATATTGCTATTGCAGCAGATGCTTTTGGTCTAACAAAGACATATGTTAATTACCTGCCTACTTTCGAAAAACTGCTCAGAGCAAAGTTTGGAAAGGATTGGTTAAAAGCTCTTTGTGGGCTTCTTGGCGACGATGAAAACCAAGCGGCGGAAGAAATAGTAAGGAGCGATAGTGGTGTTGCTGGTTTGCAGTCTTTTAGGGCTGGTCGCTCGAAACTTAGAAGATTTGAGAGGATGGAGTTTATAGATTGGCGTGGTGTCGCAAAGGATTCTGCGGATGAAATTGTTGAAGAAATAACTAGCGGGGAAAGGAGTGCTATTATTAGTTTTGGTAGATATGGGGACGATAAGGCTGCATATATGTTGATTGCTAATATTATTGCTCGCCGTTTATGGGAAAAATATGTTGAGCTTGCTATGGAAGGCGGTAAACTTGAATATCGTGTTGTAATTTTCTTGGAAGAGGCACACAAGTTTCTTGGACCTGAAACCTA
>JAEOSG010000127.1 GCA_016840485.1 Candidatus Baldrarchaeota archaeon | reverse complement strand
TACGTAAAGGTAAATATGGCATCTTAATAACATCAGACTACGTTATCGACGAAACCTTAACCTTACTGCGAATAAAACATAGTGTAGCAGCAGCATTCAAATTCTATGAAAAAATATCAAAAAGCAAAAGCATTAAAACAATATGGGTTAACCAAGAAATTTTTGAAGAAGCCCTAAAATTTTTCAAAAGAAATGGAAATTTAAAATGGAGTTTCACAGACTGCACAAGTTTCACAATAATGAAACTACTAAACATAAAACACGCATTCACCTTCGATGATAACTTCAAACAAGCAAAATACATAAAATTACCGTGAATTTCGATCATCAATAATCTGTTTTAACTTGCTTGAAAAACATTGCAATTTTTGTAATTTTTTAGCTTTTTCAGATGGTATGCGATAAAGTTAAATGTTGAAAGTGAAGTATAATACTTATGTTTCAACTTTTTGTAAATAGGGAAAAAGAATTAGAATTTCTTGAAAAAAGATATCTTTCTAATAAATCAGAGTTAATCATAATATATGGAAGACGTAGAATTGGGAAAACCGAGTTAATATTAAAATTTGCTAAGAAAAAGCCACATATCTATTTTCTCGCAACAGAAAAGCCAATAAGGGATAATATAAAAGATCTACAAAATCTCATGGCAAACTACATTAAGGACGAATTATTTAAACTCGCAAAAATAGAAGATCTAGAGACACTATTTAGGGAATTCCTAAGAAGAAAAGGAACTGAGAAAACAGTCATTATTATAGATGAGTTTCCAATTTTAATAGAAAAATATAAGCCAGTTATTTCAATTTTTCAGAGAGTTTGGGACACCTTGATATCAAAGAGAAGAGATGTAATGTTAATTCTCTGCGGGTCAAGTGTTGGAATGATGGAAACAGAAGTACTTGGATATAAAAGTCCCTTATACGGTAGAAGAACTGGGCAGTGGAAGGTTGAAGAAATAGAGTTCTGGTATCTAAATCAATTCTTCCCAAAATACGCATGCACAGATTTAATCAAAATTTATGGTGTAGTCGGAGGCATACCAGGATATTTAACGAAACTTAACCCTAATAAAACATTTAAAGAAAACCTTATAGAAAATGTGTTTACAAAAGGCAGTTACCTCTATGAAGAAGCAGAAATACTCCTCAAACAAGAACTAAGAGAACCAGCCAACTACTTTGCAATACTTAAAGCAATTTCCGCCGGAAAAAGAAAATTCGGAGAAATCGTAAACGAAACAGAACTAGATAAGTCTATGGTCTCAAAATATCTTTCAGTTCTACAAAACCTAAAAATAGTAGAAAGAATACTACCAGCAATGACAAGCATAAAAGAAAAAACAAGAATAAAAAGAGGAATATATATAATCTCAGACAACTATTTCTCCTTCTGGTTTCGCTTTATCTTCCCGTACAAGAGTCTGCTCGAAAGTGGTGAACTTGAAACATACATGAAAATTTTCAATAAAGAGTTCAACAGTTATCTAGGCGAAGTTTTCGAAAACCTTTGCAGAAAATACTTCATAAAAAAACTTGTAAAACAACCTCTCAAAGAAGTAGGAAAATGGTGGCATAGAGAAAAAGAAATCGACATTATAGGAGTCACTTTAACGGAAAACCTAATTCTAATAGAGACAAAGTGGAAAGAGATCTCCTATACAGAAGCAGCAAAAATACTAAAGAAACTTAAAGAAAAAGCTGAAAACCTTGAAAAAACGATGAAATATGGAATAATAGCCAAAAAAATAGACAAAAAGGAAAAAGTACGAGAAAAAGGATACCTAGCATGGGACTTAACAGACATACAACCATACATACTAAAACCAAAATCCAACAACAAAGCACTATAACTAAGTTGCAATAAAAGTCCTATTCAAGATGCAAATAGAATTCCCTTGGTTTAAGTTCCTTAAATTCATCTGTTTGCATCACAATATGTCTTCTCACATCAAGACATAAATGACACTTAGAAATGTAACCCTCTTCCCTCTCCTCATATCCAAACTCTTTAACAGCAAACTCGTAAAGCTCTTTTAAATCTTTCACAAGAAAACTAAGAATCGGATACTCCTCCAAATCTATTCCCCCACATATTGAATCAAGATTTCTTGCATCGCCTAGAGAAATTCCTCCACAGTAACCTGGTATATAATTACAGTAATTATCGATGTGTACATGCCAGCCACGCGTCAAACTCCCCTTGCAAGACTCTCCAAAGAAATGTTTAACTGGAAATTTTTCAAATAAATTTTCAAGCTTGTAACAAGCTCTACCCATAGGAAGCAATTCAGCAAAAAACAAACCACTAAACCCTGCTCTACGCAAATATTCCTCAAAAGACAAAGTACCTCTAATCCCAAGCATCTTGAATTGCTTATAAAAAACCTCTTGATACACTAGAGCATTCCACCCAAAAATTTCCCTACCAATTCTAACAGCTCTATCAATTCTATCAAAAGGCACGTGCTCAACCACGAAAGGATTCACACTAATTAAAACACCATTCAAACCCAAATCCCTTAACTCCAAAAACTTCTCCCTCGTAACCTCATCATTAACACACCAAAAACAATTAGTCTCAACAAAAACCGAGGGAATCCCAAACTCACGGGCCATCTCAACAGCTTTAAGAAGGAGTTCAAAATTAAGAAACGGCTCCCCACCAGTAAAATGAAGCCCATAATTTACCCCAATATTATCTGCTCCCAGAGGACTCGACTGAATCAAACCTGAAAGCTGAGATAAAACCTTTTCCAAATCTTTTTCAGAAATCCAATCAGCTTTCCAACGAGGAGAACAAGCATACATACAATGCCTACACTCACCAGAACACCTATAAGAAAGAAACACGCCCGCGGAAACAGGCCTAGACGCGAAAAGCTTTTTCACCTAAACCACTTCCCCCACTACTCGACCTATGAATCCTTCAGCAATTTTAAATTTATCAGAAATTTTGCATCTTAACTAAATTTAAGTTAAATTCCAAACGTGCACTATAAGAAAATCTAAAACTCTTTTATCATCTTTACGCCAATTTGCTCTTTCCTTTCAATGACCTTTCTTATCTTTTTAGGCAATTTCTGTACATCTAGCTTCTTAAGTATATCCGAGAAATCCACGGAATTATACGTGTTCCAAAACAACAGTGGACCATCGTGTTCTTTTCTGGCAAAGTCTATTAAAGCAGCTAATGCCTTACCGGTATAGACAGGTTCAAGTTTAATATGCTCTGTTTTCTCCATCAACGATATCGCCTCTAAACATTCTTGGGTAGGGAAACCATAACCTTGACCTAAATAATTACCATCTAAGATAACATCTCTCTCATCTATCTTTACATCGGGAACGTCACGTGAATGTTCTCTCAACAAGTTTAGCGCCTTGTTAGCCAATTTAACTATATTTTTCGGATTTGTCATCTTCATCTGAGTAACTTTCACTCCTCTGATTTCAACATCTAAGTTTAGCAGCTTTTTACCTAGTAGTAGTCCGGCATAAGTTCCACATGAACCAACTGCAACAAAAATATACTTAGGCATCGGGATTTCACCGCTATCAACCTGTCTCTTCAACTCAATCATAGCATCAACATAGCCTAATGTTCCCAACGCGTTTGACGCACCGACTGGAACCATATAAACCCCCCTCTTTGTCAAAAAATGCCATATCGTTTTAAGCATAGCCATCGTAGTGTTTCCTGCGTAAGAAATATGAGCACCGAAATAGTGCATCAACCATAAATTCTCAATTACATGTCTAGTAATTGGCTGATCCACCAAAACAGCTATAGTCTTTAAACCATAAGCCCTAGCGTGAATAGTCATAGCCAACGTCTGATTAGAACCAAGACCTCCATATGTTATAATCCACTTCCTCTTCTTCTCTAAAGCATCTGCTAAAACAAACTCAAACTTCCTAATCTTATTCCCACCATACTTATCAGATGATTGATCATCTCTCTTAATCCAAATATCCTCAAAACCTACAGCTTCACCTAAATTAGAAAGTTTATGGACTCTTGTTGGAAAATTCCCAACAGAAATCCACGGAATCCCCTCAACCTCATACTCCTCAAAAATCCAAGGCTTATCTCGCATGGCAAACACCTCCTTAACAGCATGCAACATTATCTATGTTCAAAAATGATATGATGTAAATGCAAAATAAAGGATATGGAACCTATATGATCATAGGACTTTCATTTTTTTACCCCTATTATCTTCAATTGGAATGTTACGTCCTCATTAAGGTTAGCAACAGCCATTTCGTAGCGATTTATCCTACCATTATTCTTTTCCTTTCCTCAAAGACCAAATTATCTCAAAAAGTTTATATTTGCAAAAATTTTAGTTACTATAATTATCACTACAATTACTTTTCAAGTTAACAATTTAAACTCAGGTGTTTTGCATGAATCAAACAATTCCACCCGAGATCGTAAAGTTTTTAGACAAAATAGACAGTCCCGTTCTCCTCGTAAAAGGTGAACCGGGCTCTGGAAAAACAATCTTCACCCTCCAGTACATTGCCGATCAAGCTGAAAAAGGATATGGCATATATTTTTCCACAAGAGTCGATACAAAATCTCTCTACAGTCAGTTCCCCTGGATAAAAGAAAAAATACCACCAGAAAATATCGTCGATGCAACTCAATCCATAATGCCCAGAAGAATGGAAATACCCCACATACTAACGTTTTCATCCCTCCCCGACTTCCTCAAAGGGCTCTACACACTAATCGAAGGAAAGAAAAACATGAAAACTCATCCCATCGTTGCCGTCGACAGCATTGACGCAGTAGCTCACTACGTAGGCCTCCCCATAGAGGACGCGTGCGCCAAAATCATCGACGTTCTAAAAAACACGGGCACTAAAACTCTCATCGTAACTGAAAAAACTGAAAGAACCGCCTTAGACTACATTTGCGACGGAGTCGTAACCCTTAAGAGGGAAGCTATCGACGATAGGCTGTTTAGAGAACTGGTCATAGAGAAGCTTCGAGGCATCGAAATAGAAAACCTAACCTACTACTTCACATTACACGAAGGGAAATTCAAATACTTCGAAGAATTCAGACCAATAGAATTAACCACATTTACCCATGAACCGCATCCACCTATAAAAGATGGAAAAGGAACAGAATTCCATGAGAAAGGCCTATTCAGCACAGGTTCAAAATATCTAGATGAAATCGTAGGGGGATATAGAAAAGGAAGCTTTGTGGTCTTTGAAATCGACAGCGGAGTCCCGCCCATATTTCATCAACCATCAACCACCGTAGAAAACTTCCTAATGCAAGACAGAGGCGTGATCATAGTCCCATGTAAAGGACTCAGCCCAATATACTACTTTGACCTCTATACCGTCATGGTAGGCAGAGAAAAAGTAAGTAAAAACTGCAAAATCATCGTCATAAGCGAGGAACCGCAAAATGACCAACATGAACCATGGATCATCTACACAGACCGTGATGCAAACCATTTCTTAGAAACAGTGAACAAAGCGATAGAAGAGTTCAAAAAAGAGGAAAAAGATAGTATTCTATTATTCTTTTCCTTTGACAAAATAGAATCAGAATTTGGACCCGAAAACGCTGAAAAAATAGCCCTAGAAGTTATATCAAAAACAAGAATTGAAAAAGGTCTCTGCATGGGAACAATATTCCCAAGCACAAAAATAAACATAAGACTAAAAGAAATGGCTGACTATACTCTTAAACTATTCAGTAAAAAGGGAAGGGTATTTTTCTACGGCATCACACCGCCAACAGTAATCTACAACGCCAACATCGACTTCACAGAATCCCATCCAAAATTCTACTTAACACCCATAACATAATTCTTATACCAAAGAACCAATGTCTAAAGATGGGGTTCGTTACGTTTCAATAAAAGAATAAATCACTATTAATCTTTTAAAGCAAGATTATTACAATTTTACTCTCTGATAAAAAATAAAAATGTGGTAGAATGGTTATTGTTCCTTGACGCCAATAGTAGAGTCAATAGCTATTATTTCTGCGTTAATAATAACTGTGGGACTCGTTGAGTCCATAGGCCCCTCTTTATTGAAGAATGTCCAATCATAGCTGAGTAAATCACGTAGATACGGAAGCTGCCAACTATATTCTGGATGTTCCTCTAAAAATTCATCAGCGTAGAATGGTGTACCACATGGATGACCCCATCGACCCCACATACCCATATTTTCAAGAACAAGAGAGCTAGATGTAACCTTGCCATCATAGGCACCTGCAGGATAATAGTCCCATTCTGGCGAATTTTCTCCATGACCACAAATCGTCCTGCTACTAGGTTTTTCCTCACCTGTAAGAACATCGTAGTGATCAGCTATCATCTTTTTAGCCAATTCAACATCTATTTGCCCATAATACATTTCACAGAGCTGCTGCCACCTAACATATCTACAATAACCGCTTGTGGTTGGGTCAGTCCAATCGTAATCTGTCTCTTGGCGAACGCCTTCGCCTTTCGGATAATTACACGAGCCGATGAATCCGTCGAATGTGCGATAAATGTCCCAATGATAGCAACCTAATTGCAGAGAACAAATTTCACCTGTTTTAGCGTCACCTATTAACCACTCGTTGGCATAGGCACCATTACCCTTGTAAGTCATTACTTTTATGAAGTCATCTATGTTATCGGTGTATTGTATTGCGTATCTGATTCTAACAAAAATAGGAATGCCATTGATGTTATATACATGCATTCCTGGCAGCGTTGTTTCGCAAACCATTAAACCAGCACTGTTAATATACCAGTCTTGGCCACTCCAAATGCAGCCACCAGTACTCTGATATAATATTTCATATCCTCTCTTAGGCTTTATATGGAAAATCACATTCCAATATGCATCCCCGGCGTAACCAGCCCAAGTATTATGAGCCATAACAATTTCACCGTTTTTAGTAGCACTACCAGTGGCTATAAAAGCACTACAACCCTTCTCACGGTGAAACATCTGGGGCAACGGAATGTAACCGGTCTTAGGATATTGATGTTCAAAATATGCATCCCAATATGCATCAATATCAGCCCAAGCGTTAAAAGCAACGATATCCCAAAGATCCCAGTTCTTGTAGCCAGCTGCTCTCACTCCTACAGCAATACCAAGCATTTCTAATTTATATTCGGGAGGAACTTTGGGCCATACATATATTCTAGCAATGTCTCTTGCAACATACCACCAATCGCCAAACTCTTTCTCACTCCAATAAACATGGATTGCTGCACTCCAAGAAACGTTCAAATTATCTGCGAGCAAATATCCGTGTTGAAAACCTATTTGAAACGGCGAACCTTCGAGGTGAACGAAAATCCAGCCACTTTTCTCAACTCTATAAGCGCCTTTAAGAAGCCAACGATGCCAGCCATGACAAGTATGGTTTTTGTCTTCTAATTTCATCGAATAGGCTACGGACACGGAGGTAACGACTGCAAAAACCGAAAAAACCATTAGAGAAATCACTATTAGCGATATTAACCTTCTTTTCAAACTATCCCCTCTCATATTATTAATTTCTCATCTTTCGCTAAATAAAAATTTTATAACAATTATTTAA
>JAEOSG010000126.1 GCA_016840485.1 Candidatus Baldrarchaeota archaeon | reverse complement strand
TTATAACTGGCGGAATGTTTTACACAGATTACAGCCCAAACATTTACAGCGCCTTAAACCCTTGTGCAGAAACGGTAACTCTTGTGGGTGCATTGTTTGAGCATAACCCAGAATATGAAGGTTACAATGTTGTGGCGCCTACGCTGAAGCTGATTTCTATTGGGAACACTTACAACTGGCATGGCATAGACAAAACGCAAGTTACAACATACTTAATTTTCGACAAAGACGACGAAAAACCACAAACAAACACCGAACCCTAAAATTATGAAATTATTTTGATTTTTTCATAAACGGAAAATGTTCCTAACATAAAAAAGGGAGGTTATGATGGGGGTATACCAGATGTCCCCCAGTTTTCCCCGTATTGGATACACGCACTTACTACATCGTAAATGTTTAACTATAAAGTATTGTATTTACTATAAAGTTGAGACGTGTTAAATGTACCAAGGAAAATTTTGCCGTTATACTCTACAATAGCGTAAATAGAGCCGTTTACTTCTTGGCTTCATAAAATGTTTCCAATATTCTCATCCTCAAGAGACCCTATCGGAATTATTTAGAATGATTATTCTTTATTCCGGAGAAATTTGTTTTGTTTGTTCTTCTCCTATGAGATCTTTTAATACTTCCTTTACTGGCATTTCGAAGAGTTCTTTTATTTTGCCTAGTAGTTTTTTGCCTTTTTCTGTTATTGCGTAGTGTTTTATGCGTCTTCTGCCTTTTTGGCTCCATTTGCCTGCTATTAGCCCATTTTCTTCTAGTTCGTATAGAAGTGGGTAGACTATGCCAGAATGTATGTTTTGTCCAGTTAATCTTTTCATTTCTTTTACTATGCTATAGCCGGACATCGGTTTTTCATCCACTAGCCAAAGGATTATTGACCGGCTCATTCCTCTGATAATCGCTTTAATTAGGTCTCTTTCGACTTCAGACATCAATTCAACCTCATACGATGATAGTTATTTATGTATTAAAAATTTGGCTGGTTTTATTCCGAAAATACAAAATGATGAGGATATAGTTAACGTTATTAATGCATTCTTTGGCTTTTATCCCTTAAACCAAGGTATGGATATGAGCTTATTAAAGAATTCAAATCATTGACTGGTCGTAAATTGAAGCCGGGCATAGTCTATCCCTTTCTTCAATGGCTTGAAAGAGAGGGGTTTGCGGCGAGCAGGCAGATTATGAAAGGAAAGCGCAGATTAAAATGCTATTCTCTAACTGAAAAGGGTTAAGAGCTATTAAAGAATCTTCGAGATAAACTTAGGGTTTCTGTTGGGGAAGTTATTAAAGAATTTATTAGGAAGAGATAATTTCCTTGCTTATTTTCCTGCGGTACCATAGGTATATGGCGATGAGCAGAATTATTAGGACTGTTAAAATCCAAGGGAGAGCGGAAATAAGAGTCTTTAATCCTACATATGTAAAGTTGAGTAAGAGATAGCTTGCAGTCTTATTTAGTATATTATCTTTATCTGATGATAACTCTATTATTTTAATAGCTCTTGTTGGGCATTGGATTTCACACACTAGGCAAAGATGGCAATTTTTGGGGTTAGAAATCGCTACTTTACCTGCTTCTGCCTTAAAAACTCCAAATGGACAGATTTCAACGCATTTTAGGCATCCATTACATTTGCTTACGTCAAGGAAGATTTGAGCTGCGCCGCAATCATTGTTAACGTTCTCGATTTCTACGCTTTCATCTTTAGTATTTGAGTTTACTTTTAGTATTTGTATTGCGTTTATGATTTCTGGGTTTTTGCTTAAAGATCTCAGTAGTTTCGGAAGCATTTTCTTTGCCATGAAATAGCTAATTATCCATGTGAGTAAAGTTCCAGCAATCACGCCAAAAGCGATGGTAAGAAAGTTAGAAAGGGCTTCGATTAGGCTCATTTCATTCACAAATAGATTTTACTGGTTAGCATTTTATGTTAAAGGTTTTTCAGCTTCCTTAGGATACAATTTATCTTTTCAGCTCGTCTCTTTACGCTGAACTTTCCGGAAGTCGTGAAGCCATTGACTAGATAGACGAATGTAGGCAACTTTGTCCTCCGTCAGAACGCGCCTTAACTTTGAGTAGACGCTGTTTCTGCTCCTTCCTTTAACGGAGCATACTCAATTTTTCCCGTAACTTGCAGCATGCCCAGCTCAGTATTACCCACGACAAATTTAAGCTTAGTATCGACGTTCCATGACTTTCTTCTCTTCAGCAAGAGTTCAAGCAGGTCAACTAATGTTTTTTGGCTCATGGATTGTTCACCATGAAAGGATATGATATATCAAAATTTAAGTGTTATGGATTTCATAATGTTATGAGCCAACTTTGAAAGAATTATATTCCTTATGATAAAAATGTATGAACTAACGCGTATCTTTTAAGCATCAAAGCTCGGAGTTTAAAAATCTATAATTTTGAGGAAAATATATCAAAATTTAAATGTCTTAGAAATTACAATATAGTCAAGGAGTTACAGCTATGGCTAAGGTGCTATTAACTGCTGATAGAACTTTAATGAGTGATTATCACCGCCATGAATTTGTCGGTTTTGGCACATGCGCGCCTCCGAATGTTATTCCAGACTGGCTTTACAGTTGGCTGTTCTTTCCGCCAATTAAAACAGAGAATGGGATTCCAGTAGCAGCACCGTACGGACTAAGAAAGATAGAGGCACAGCTCATAAAAGAAGGAATCGACGTTCTGACAGTTGACCTAGATCACCTGAATAAATACATTGATGACGCTAAGGTTTTAGGAATTCACGTCATGGATCCGTTTGGATTAGGACCGGCCTCGAGCACTTTCGCGGCTGTGCTTAAAAATGAGCCTTTTCTAGCTAAACACTTCCGTCTATTGATGGAAACCCCAGCCATTAGGAGAGCCAAAAGGCGGGGGCTTAAAATAATTGTTGGTGGACCAGGCGTTTGGCAATTTAAATATAGACTAAAATTTGTTGAGGAACATGGGATTGACTGCATAATTGATGGGGAAGCTGAAAAGGTTGTTGGAAAAATTTTTAGAATGGCACTAAATGATGATGAGCTTCCTCAATATTATGAGGTAAGCTTGGAGGAAACTCCGGGCTTAGATGAGATACCCGACATTGTGACTCCATCTATAAACGGTCTAATTGAGATTGGCCGAGGATGCTCGCGAGGATGTAAGTTTTGTAGTGTGACTTTGAGACCTTTGCGTTGGTATCCCTACGAGAAGATAATGCGGGAGATAAGCGTAAACATGGAAAGCGGTTATATTGCTGGCGCATGCCTTCATGCGGAGGATGTTATGCTTTATGGATCACCAAATACCATACCAAAAGATGAGAAACTACTTAAGCTGCATGAATTGGTCGTTAAAAAATGTGAATGGATGGGATGGAGCCACTGTTCCCTAGCCGCCGTAGCTGCAAAACCCAAGCTTTTCGCAGCCATAGCAGAAATCATTAAGCAGAAGCAGCCATGGTGGGGGGCAGAAATCGGCATAGAAACGGGTTCACCAGAACTAGCCAAGAAAATTATGCCAGCTAAGGCGCATCCATTCAAACCGGAACAATGGCCAGAAGTTGTGCGTACGGGAATGGGGTTAATGCACGATTACGGCTTAGTTCCAGCCTGCACACTAATTGTAGGTTCTCCAGAAGAAACAGAAGAGGATCTCATCAAAACAATAGAACTGGTCGATGACCTTAAGGACGTAAAAAGTCTCATAGTTCCACTCTACTTCGTACCTATGGGGAGACTAAAAAATGAAGATTGGTTTAAATGCGAAGAAATAAGCGGGCTTTACCGAGAATTGCTGATTAAATGTCTAAAACACGACATACGATGGATCTATTCGCTTATAGACGACTCTTTTGCAGACAGATGGTACAAACCCTTCATAACTTTACTCTACAAACTATTTGTTAGAATAGTCGAATATAAATGTGAAAAAGCCGGTGTTCCCACCAGGTGAGTGCGTATGCAAATTGACGAAATCGAAAATGCCTTTTTCTCAACAATTGTAAACCCCGTTTTAAGGAGAGCTATAGGATTTCTAGATTATAACTGTCCTAAAGATGGAAATCTGCTTATAAAGTCTCTCAGAATTTTCTTAGGGCAGGACATTGTGCTCTGTGATAGATGTAAAGCCATTTACGAAAACCTTGCAAAGCCAATCTATGAAATAGGCACTAAGCTTTTACGGGTTGACAGATCCTTTATGCAGCAGCAATTTCTTGAAGATCAATATGGTGAGGCTTGGTTCCGCGGGTTCGCCTTAATGATGAGAGGTATAAGAAAATACGGGATAAGAATACCATTCACGCCGGCAGCTCCATTCTTGATAGTTTGGAACTATACCTATAAATGTAATCTTAGGTGTAAGCACTGCTATGAGGATGCTGGAAGGAAAAAGCCTGAACTCTCAACTGATGAGGTGAAGCAGGTTTTAGATATTCTATCTAAGCTTTCCACTGTGGGCTTGCCCGCGCTCTCATTCAGCGGCGGCGAACCCCTCGCAAGAGAGGACTTCTTCGAAGTTGTAGCCTATGCAAAAAAGAGAATTCCATACGTGAGTATAGCGACGAATGGAACCCTAATAACAAAGGATAATGCGGAAAGACTGAAAGATGCTGGGATTGACTATGTTGAGATAAGTCTTGATGGGGCTTCAGCGGCTACGCATGATTGGTTCCGCGGAATTCCAGGAGCATTTGAAAGAACAATGGAGGGAATAAAGAACTGCATTGATGTGGGAATTGATACCTGTATTGCTTCTGTTATTCAAAAGGAAAACCTTGCAGAAGTTGAAAAAATAGTGAATTTGGCCGATGAGCTTGGCGTAAGGTTCATGCACTTCAACTATATACCGACTGGAAGAGCTAAGGCGCATATAGAACTAGACTTAACACCAAAAGAGAGACTCCACGTTCTTCAAGTGATTGGAAATAAGATAATTGATTTATATCTGAAGGCAAAAGAGGAAGAGTTAAAATTTGGCAAATCAAGCGTGAAGGTTGACCGTTTCTTCAGCACTTGCCCACAATATGCTAGCGTAACAAAGGAACTTTCACGGCAGAAGGGTGAAACCTTCATGGTTGAGGCGCATTACGCCGCCAAGAAGGGCGTGGAAAACGTTGCGAACTTTCTCGGTGGATGCGGTGCCGGAAGGCTTTATTGCGCAATAGAGCCAAATGGGGATGTAAAGCCATGCGTATTTTTCCCAACAAATGAGGAGACGGTGCTTGGAAACATGTTAAAGGATGATTTTGAAGAGATTTGGGATAATCATCCGCTTTTGTGGAGGCTTCGTGTAAGAGAAAACTTGATGACATATGAAGTGAATGGCAAAATTGTTGGTTGCGGCGCGTGCCCAGACAAGTATATCTGTGGAGGATGCCGCGCAAGAGCCTATAGCTACTTCAATGGAGATGTAACAGCCGCAGACATAGGATGCATAAAAAACGATGAATTATGGAGTTCTATAATCAAAATAATTAACGCTAAAGCTTATACATAGCCTTTACAAAGAGAATGGGAAAGAAGCGGAAAATTCATAGTTAAATTGACGCTTATGAAAAAGGAGAATCGTTACAATCGCTAAAAGTAGGATGGCTATTAATAGTATTAGCGCTGAAAAGGCAATTTCACCGTTCAGCCTGCTCCCAAAGAAGAAGGGAGGAAATGGGAAGATCCAAACAAATCCCCCTCCTTGAAATGACGCCCCAAATAAGGGAGCAAAAGCGATCAGTATCGAACCAATTGCGGTTAGTATAAAGCCTGCTAGAAAAAGTTTGTATGGAACAGTATTGTGAACCGGCTTAGGGGCTTCGGTTCTTTTTCTGTAGCATTCAATGCATAGCCACCTTTCTGGAATAAAGCAGTTTTCACATACGGACTTTCCGCAATCTGAACATACATACTTTGCAGTTTGCTGACCGCAAATCTCACATATTTTCCCCATCTAGACCACCTTAAATTTAAGAAAGCCAAATGCTAACATACACACTATAACGACTAAATATATGATAATGCAAGCAATTAGCAAAGTTTCAATAATTTTCCTATCTGTCCCGAAGATTATAGGAAACGGCCCAATGAATACCGCCCCACCGCTATGAGCTTCACCAGGCTTTTCTGGCCGCAACAATAACTTTATGAATGCAATAAATATTAGGGCTATTCCAGTAATAATTAGGATGAAACCGCTAGATGTAAGTATGCTACTTGCATCCATACATTCAAGACAAAAAGTTTCGTTGATATAAACTTTCACGTTTCAATTCCTTCTTTTACTATGCTTTTCAAAAACGTTTTGCCAGTCAACTTTCATCAATGCATAATATATGAAAACTAGGACGATAATGCTTAAAATTTCGGTGACCCAGCCTCCTGCTTCTCCGAAAAATATCTCAATGATGCCGCCGTAGAGTTTCCCGAAGTAGGCAAGTACAAAGCACATTAAGAGTTTACCAGCGAAACCTGCTGCAAAAACTTTGCGAATTGGATATTTGAGTGTTCCAAGTGGAATGAAAATTAAATCATCTGGCAGTGGCGTTAATGCAAATATGAAAACTGCGGCTAATCCGAACTTATTGAGTATTTTAGTAACGTACTGCATTCTTTGCCTTTTTTCGGTGCTTATAATTTTTCTTCCACAGTACCCTAGCAGATATCCTGTTAATTCTCCAATTGCTGCGCCAAGCCCACCAATAACTGCAAGCAACACTGGATCCCAGCCTTCAAGTCCTAAATAGAATATTATAACGGTGTAGGGAATAGGGAAGAAAATCGAGCTAGCTCCAATAAAACTTACGATAAATATACCTAACAATTGATATTGTTGAGCAATACTCATTAGCCACTCTTGAATCGTCACCTCTTCTGTCCCCTAATAGGAGCTAGCATTAGATGATCAACCATAAAAGGAAAATAGACATAATTCCCGTCATGTATATACCATCAAATATGCCGGCTCCACCGATACTCACAACGGGAGCCCCAAGTTCGGATATTTTATTAAGATTCAGCAAGTCTGCGCCGACAAGTGTGCCCAAGGTTCCGGAAACATAGGCTATTATGAAAGGGTTTGTTCTGATATAGATTGAAAATAGAAATGCTGAGATTAAGGTTGCCGTTAAAGGAGGAATAAATGATGGAACAGCAATACCGAAACCTTTGATAGGCTTCGCAAAAACATGAACTGTTAGCGTAACGACGATAAAAGACGCAAGAATCTTCAAGTAAGCAACGGTTAAATCTTGTTCAAACAACGGAACGGAATAAAATAAAAGGTAAAGAGAAAATAATGTTGGGATTAATGCTCCTCCAACATTTAGGGCGATAACTGTCTTTCTGATGCCGTACCCAAACTCTGGAATATGCCATTGAATCCCAAAAAAGTTTATTTCCCTTAAAACCATAATTGGCCGGGATACTTCTTTTTCTTTGACTTTAATGTTGATGTGGCTTCCGAAAAAGGAGAACAAAAACATTACAAAAATAATGTAGAAGGGAACCCCTAAGGCATGACTGATTAGTCTTCCTGCAAAGAAAAGATATGGAAGTAGAAAATTTGTTAAAAGGAATAGAAATAGTAGATAAAAAATCGATAATGGATTGTATATGAG
>JAEOSG010000038.1 GCA_016840485.1 Candidatus Baldrarchaeota archaeon | reverse complement strand
AATCAGATAGTTGTTACCGACATTATTCTACCTGAGAACTGGCGATCCATGCCGTCAAGGGAAGTAAGATTAAAATCGAAACGTAAAGGGAAGATAGTAAGAACTCTGATGGTGGACGGGGAAACCTTAAAATCTGAGCATGATTTTTTAGTTTGATTTGTTGCGAAAATTTGTGTAAAGTTTAAAAGTTCCACTTCAGTATTTATTAAAGCTAATGAGGTGTATGTATTGGCTGAAATTAAAGTTATTAAAGTTGAAATAAGGTTACCTACATACCCTTCTCTTCCGCCTGCATTAACGTTGCAACTTGAAGATGGTAGAGTTTTTCCGATGTTCTCCATCCCAGTAAATACAATAATAGCAATTGGAAGTATAATTTATGGTAAAAGAATTGTTAATGATGAAAGAAAAAATTTTGGGGAAATTTTAGCAGAAATGCCCACTGTGAGAGAACAATTAGGAAAAATTGTTAAGAAAGTCGTGATAGATCGAATAGATAATAGCGACAGATTTTACGCAACCGCCACGTTAACATTAAATGGAGATGAGAAGTCAGTAACAATGGTCCCTTCATCTGCGATTCTCCTCGCGCTCCTGGCAAATGCTGAAATATATGTTGATGAAATGCTTCTCGGATTAATAGAACCAGGAGATGAGGAAAAGGAATTTTACGCATAATTTCTGCGAAGCAAATAGCAAAGATCACTTTACCTCAGATTCGCATTAATTTTACACATAATAGCGAATAAAGCACAACTATTGATGTTATCTTGATCTGACTCGAATAATTGCTCATTAGCTTCCAATGTAGACCCTTTGATGTTTAGTAAATTTGTAATAATATTTATTACCACAATTTGATATAATATATATAACTACCAACCGTTGGGAGAAGATATGAAACCCATCGATGTCAAGGATGATTTAATAGAGAAGAATCAACAAGACACGGTAAAAAACATACACATACAATCGTTGGACGGAATACTCCAAGTTCTTGTTATTCATCGGAATGGAGAGTGCCTTATTAGAAAATCTTTCACCAGATTTGATTTTAATGAAGATCTCTTTTCAGGTTTTGTATCGGCTGCTTTTACATTTGCTAAAGACTTAGGCATTGGTGAACTTCAAGTTTTAATCACTAAGAAAGTAAAAATTTGTTATCTTGAAGAAAATGACATTATTTTCACCGTGATGGCCAATAAAAATGTAGATGATAATTTAATTAAAAACAGACTTAAGCTTCTTAAGGAATATTTTTTCTCTAGGTACAGAGAGGTAAGCGGTAAATGGAACGGAAATTTAAAAGATTTTAGAGATTCGCATGAAATTATAGATATTGTATTTGGAGATTGGCAACTAGATAAGAATGTGAGGTTTATCATAAATCAACTGCGAGAGAAAAAAATGACAGCTATAGAAGCTGCTAAGGCTATTATCGAATTGTCTAGAAAAATTTCTAAATTAAGCCAGACGACATAATTGAGTTACATTCTTTCTAGTGGTTTTATGCCGGCAATAGTTAAAGCATTACCTAGCGTTATTTGAAATGCTTTAACTAAAGCCAACCTGGCCAGCCTTAGTTTTTCATTTTCAACTTTTAAAACAGGTTTTTTCTCGTAGAATTTACTAAACAAAATGGCTAAGTTATTCATGTAATTTGTTAGAATTTCAAGTCTCATTTCGTTAATAACATCGATAATTTTAATCGGAAATTCTCCGATAGCTTTTATTAAATCCCACTCTTCGTTGCTTATTAAAAGACTATAGTCCACTTCTTCTGGATCGATCTTCACGATACCAGCTTTTCTCAATATACTACAGGCTCTTGCATAGTTGTATTGAATAAATGGTCCACTGTTTTCTTTCATATCAAGGATTTTTTTCATGTCGAAAATTACGGGTTTAAGAGGAGTTACATTGATAAGTGCGTACCTTATTGCTCCCACACCGACATCCTTTGCTATTTTTTCTTTCTCCTCTTCACTGTGTGACGATTTTCTCAATATTTCCTTAACCCTTCTAATGGCTTCCTCTAAGACTTCATCGGCTGTTACATATTGTGCTCTTCTTCCACTCATCTTTCTTCCTACGAGGTGTACTAGTTCGTATTTAAAGTGAATTAAATTATCAGCCCACTCATCATGCCCCAAAATCCTTAAAGCAATGTTTATCTGAAGTTGCGGTAAACTTTGCTCAGCTCCTATCACATTATAAACACGATCAAAATGCCCGTCCTCAAATTTCCAAACCGTATAGGCTATGTCTCTAGTAGTATATAGGGTTGTTCCATCAGATCTTGTAAGAACAAGAGGAGGTATCTCAAAATCTTCACTTATACCCAATTTCTTCTTTAAATTATGCTCAGAAACATATCTCTCTAAATCTAAAATCTTAACACCATCTTCTTCTTTATAGACGTAACCTGAACGTTCTAAAGCAATTAAAACATCCCTAACTTTGCCAGACCACACAAGATCAGATTCCCAATCAAAAGAGTCAAAACAAATACCAAAATTACTTAAAGTTTCCTTAATACCACTTAAAGTAACATCACACATCTCCCTAATAATACTCTTAACCTCAAGATCTCCTTCTTCGTACCTTTTACCCAGTTTGTCGCAGTAGTTCTTTAGATCATCTATTTTCGAAACTTCTTCCAATAACTTCTTTGTTAATTCAGGAAATCTTTCTTCAAGACTTTTTAATACGCTACTCCATTCTAGAATCTCTTTCTTTAGTTCTTTAGACTCCTGAATTTCCTTGTGTTTTAAAATTAAATTCAGTTCATCATCAGAAATATAGTATTTATTTTTCGAATACTTCTTGGTTTCAGGTACTAAGCTCCAAATTTTTTCCTTTATTTCTTGTATCATCAAAAAGGCGTTCATTAAAGCGTATATGATGCCCATCCATAGGTCGGGTTTTCTATCCGGTTTTACGCCCCTATCTTTTAGAAGTTTATAACCTATTGCTGTTGCTACAGATTGTCTACCCATATCGTCGACATAAAAATGTCTCTTTACATTTCCACCGGCCATCTCTAGAACATTGGCAAAAACATCTCCTATACAAGAGTTTCTAAGATTACCGATATGTATTGGCGCTATTGGGTTAACCGAAGTATGTTCGACCATAATTTTCAATCCATTCAAAACGTCACTTTTACCATACTTCTCTACATCAGTTAGAACACTTTTCAAAATTTTTTCGGTTACAAGTTTCCTATTTAAGTAAAAGTTGACATACCCGCCAACAACGTCTATTTTTTCAATCAAATTAATCTTTAAGGAAGACATTTCATTTGCTATGGTCTTTGCAATCGTGTTTGGATCCTTTTTAAGATCTTTGGATAAGGTAAATGTTGGAAAAGAAAAGTCTCCAAGCTCGGATGACGGTGTCCTTAAGATTTTCACTTCTACTTTTACACCCATTTTTTCTAAGATTTTTTCTACAGTAGACTGAATAGTCGAAAGCACATCGCCGAGGGGGTTCATCTTCTTCCCTCAATAACTGTTTCCTAAAGTCACATAACTTGATATTTAATAAGGATTTTGTTACGATAGAACAGTCTTTCCCTGCAAACATAACATCACTGTTCACCAATCGTAACCTACATAAACCATAGTGAAACTATTTTATTTAGGGCATCTTAAGCAATCATATCCTACCTTCACCTTAGAGTTGTTATAATTAAAGCTCTAACCTTTAACAACTCACATTCTTATCGCTACATAGCGCTAGAAGACATAAATAAAATAGAGTGCCAAAAGTGGGAAGTAAAAATTATTTAATTGATAGAAACCTAAGACTTCAAGTTAAACGTTACGAAAGGGGTGTTTTAAGATAATGATGTACAACAGTACTGGTAACATTATCTTGCTAACAGGGTTTTTCCTTATTTTTCTTGGCGTCATGATTATATTTCTTGCAATAATCATGTTTATATTTAAATCAATTAAGGGTAAAGCTGAAACAAAAGGAGGAGGCATAATATTTATCGGTCCTATTCCTATAATCTTCGGAACAGATATCCGCATAACAAAATGGCTAATAATTGCTGCTTTAATAATTACGTTAATACTGCTTTTTTCAATAGTTATACTTCACATGCTATAAGAGGAAGTGGTTGTCGTGACCGTATTGTGCGAACTATGCGGAAAACGGTCAGCAAAATATGTTTGTCAAGAATGTGGCAGAAGAGTGTGTCAATACTGCTTTAACACGTATTATGAAGTCTGCAGTAACTGTTTAAAAAATATTGGTGAACGTGCAGAATTGTTAAGCATAGAAGAGGGTATTAACGTAGATTGGATGCTTAAATTTGTAATCATAGGGTTTGTTATAATGTTTTTAGGCATGGTCATAATTACCTTAGCTTCTCTCATGACCGTATCGGATGCAAGTGGTACCTTCTTTATTTTTATCGGTCCTATTCCTATAATCTTTGGCTACGGTCCTCACGCATCTTATCTACTAATTTTGAGCATCTTGATATTTGTCATTTTCCTTTTCCTTTTCTTTTACTGGTATAAGCAGGGAAGTGCTGAGAAAATTGAAGCTTAAAACCAGTGGAGAATAATTAGAATTATTAAAGTTGTAGTTCATTACTTTACTACATATGAAATTATTTTTATATTGCTGTTACGGGTAACTTATAAGGTAGTTGTGTGAAGTTATTGGATGTGAAAATTGATGCTTGAGTTGTTTAGGGAAATTATTTCTATTACTAATGATTTAGTTCAACAATTACCCGAACCAGCAGAAATTCAAGATAAAATTAAAGAATTTAGTGAAAAAGTAAATGAATTGGAAAACTTAGAGAGAGAAATTGCTTCCACATCTAGGTTCTATTTTAGGAGAAGGAAAGAACTTAAAGAACTTTTTGAAAAGAGTATTGAAAAAGCTAAAAGAATGGCAAATGAACTCTTAAATCTTAACGAAAGAGCACTTTTAACGCAATCCAATGTCGTAAGAGACTTTGTATCTAAGCACTCTAATCTCTGCGACAGAACATTACTAATGACAGTTCAAAAGTTGCCTGAACACGAATCTCTCGGAGATATTACTGTAAAGACAAATAATATAAAAAACACTTTCTCAATTCTTCAAAAGGCTATTGTACAGATTAAAAATGATGTCTTAAAGTGGATAGAAAACCTAAGTACTGAAATAGCTGAAATCATTTCTCTTCTTAGACAGATATCGAATAAGTTAGAGGTTCCAGTCGATTTTAGAGGGGATAATTTTCTTAAAGAATTGGAAGAAGCAAAAACTTTTCTTGAAAAGTTTTGGAAGCTCGATGCTTCCGCTATTGATAAGTTAATAAGCAATATAAAAAGAAATTACGAAACATTATTAAATGGTTTAAATACGAGTTTCTCGACCCTGATTACTTCATTTAAAAATTGGATTTTTGAACTGAAGGAAAATACTCGAACAATAGAGGATGTTTTGTTGCCGCCGTTTCCAACAATCCACACTGACCTTTTAGGGGTAGTTGCAAAAAATGTCTCAGTAGATTTGTTGAGAACTTTTGCAAAAGATGTAGAGACGGTGAAGTTTTTTGAAGATGATGTAAAGAGAAGAGTCCTTAACAAAACACTTGTCTTATTGCGGAAAAACAAATCGAAAATGGAAGTATTCAAAAAATACGTAGAGGTAGATTCTTCGAAATTAACTTTTACCCTCAGAGAGCCACCAACTATAGATATACCTTTAAATACACTGTTAACTTTTCTTAAAGAGCTTAAAGAAGAAGAACGATATCTTAATAACATTGAAAAGGCAGCAATAAACGAGCTAAAAAGCGATTTAAGAAGTAAATTAACAGATCTTCTTTCTGAGACTGAAGTTATCATTGAAGAGGGAATAAAAATACCCAAAGATCTCACCCGAAGAATCAGCGTTTTATTATCTCAAATAGAGAATGTTAGGGATGTCGATAGTGCTCTAAGTTTTGAGTCGGAGTATACGAGATTGCTGGAGGGAATTAAAGACGCTATTAAAAGGAGTTTTCTAAGCGAAAGAGGGAAAACTATTGCAGCCGTAAGTGAATTTTTAGGGACGGTGGAAGTTCCAGTATTGAGAGGTCAGACAATAGAGGAACTTTTGCAGAGCTTTCAGGAATTAAAAAAATGGAAAAACCAGATTAAGAATATGCTGAAAGAAAAAGCAAGTGAATTAATAGAAAAACTTGAAAGAGGAAATAGCCTACTGGCAAACACTCCTTGGGCAAATCCCGAACTTTCTAAAGTTCTTTTAGAACTGCGAAACGAGATTAGATCTACTAATGAAATCGAGGAAATAGTAAGGCTATTAGATAGAATAAATCAGCTTAAAAATGACGAGGAAGAGCGGTTAAAAAACACTCTTGAAATGGCTAAAAGGGAATATATGGATGTTATACGAACTATAGAAGAAATAGTTGTTGAGGTACCATTTTCAATACGAGCACCGCTCCACATAGATGTAAGAAACAAAACCTACATGGAACTCGTTAAAATTTTACCAGAGATAGGAGAAAAGGTAAGGCAAAGAGACAAGTTGATAAAAGAAACTCTGGAAAGCTTCCTTCTAAAAATCAAGAATGAGGTAGAACGTATACCAGTAATCTATCGTGAAGATTTCGCAAAAATAATTCAAGAAATTGATAATGCAATTGAGGATCTAAAAAGAGCGGATAATATTCATATCGCTAAAGAAATATTTAATCAAGCGATAACAGAGATAAATCACCTATTACGTGAGAAATTCTCGAATTTAAAATCAAGTTTAATACTTAAAATTAGAATGGCGCTCATAAAAATGAGGAACCCGCCCGACGTAAGTGATATGGTTGAGAAACTAAATAGGGTGACAATAGAGCAGTGGGAGATTGCAAGAGCAGTATATGAGGTCGATAAAATATTTCAAGAAGAGATATTAGGGACTTTACGGGATTTCGTTAAAAATGAGACAGAACGGCATATAGATCTCTTAATCAAATTAAAGCGATATGGCATCGATGTAGAGGAGTTTATAATAAGGCTTGAGGAAGTGGAAGCAAAGCTTTCATCGCAAAAAGAGCTGGATATACAGGAGATTGGAGAACTAGGTAAAATTGTTAATGACATAATTACTAGTCAAACATTAAGGCAAATATTTGCTAAGTGGCTTAACTTAACGGTTGATGCGCTAGAAAGAACGATAAATTATGTTTCTCAATGGGTCGAGGTAGAGTCAGACTTTTATGAAATTTTACCTACTCTCAAGAAACAGTCAGAAATATTAGATTCTCTAGAAATGGATACAATCATAAAAATGATAGAGCATACCCACAAGTTGTGGGAGATAGCTAGAAGCTACCTTGAAGAAATTGAGAAACGACGTGACATGTTATTTGAAGAAGAATTGAAAAAGATCCCTTACCATAATTCAATAACAAGAATTTGGGACAAAAATAAGGAGGAATTTGATAAAAAGATTTTTCCACTTTCTAGATTATATAAACTTAGAGAGGAAATAGCAAAAGAACGGACGCCAAGGATCTTAGAACTAATACGTGAAAAAGAAAGATTAGAGAAGGAGTGGCTAGAGAAAGAAAGGCAAATATCCGTTTGGCATAAATCCGTAAAGGTATTTCTAACAGGAATTAGTCCAATGGACGAAGAAGAAGTTAAAGAAAGAAAATTAAAAAGCATTATAGAGAAAATAAAGAAAATCTACAAAAGAAAAGACGTTCAAACATATCTTATTCTTGCAGTTCAAACATTATTGGGTGAATAAATTGGAGAAAGATACTCAAATTTATACATCAAGTGTTTTTCTGATAGGTCTAGGTGAATGTGGAGGAAATCTGGTCGGAGAATATATAAATAAAGAAAAAGAAGAAGGAGGACTCGAAAGAGTAACAGGGTATTTAATTCTGAACACAAATCGTTACGATCTTGTTAAAGTAAGAGAGAAATACAAAGTACCCCCAGAAAACATCCTGATGTTCGGAGATACACCAATGGGCGTTGGCGGGCGTTTCATGGAAGCATACAATCTCGTTGAAGTATGGTGGGACGCCATAGCAGAACAAATAAGAAATCTTGGTGGAGATGCCGCTAGTACCTTTATTGTATTGACTTCGACAGGCGGTGGTACTGGTTGCGGCGCTACTCCAGCCCTAATACGGAAAATTAGAGAAACTTTTGGTAGCAGTGGCAGAGTTTATGTGTACGTACTGGGGGTTCTTCCGTTTGAAGACCAGACAAGCGAAGCTCTTAATACCATTTGGCTCCTTCACAGATTGCTTCAAGAACCTGAAAAGGGAGAGTCCGCAGACTTGGCTATACTCTTATCCAATAGAACTATGCTTAGACGGAGATTACAATATGAAAGAACGATGGTAATGGATATTCTTAGCAGCCGCCTTGGAATAGATATTACAGATGTAAATCAATTAAGTACTCTTGTTACGGCTTCTGAACTACCATTTAGCTCGAAAGTATTAGAACAGACATTCGTTGACATTGTTAACCCACTAATTGTTCAAACACTCATAAAACTGTTACAACTTTCCACATTTACACCCGGGAAAAATATCTTTCCAGTTACAGACATGGCTGACATAGCAAACAAGTTAGATACAATATCTATCCCAGCTATCTTTACTGAAATTCCGTATCAAGCAGTAGTAGATGAACAAGGTAAAATAGATATGGATGGGCTTGCAATGTTTCTCCAAGAAGTTGTTAATGTCGCCATTAAATATTACAGCCTTGTAGACATTCAGGAAGATCCTAAAGCGTCAAGCGTATTGTATCTCTTAAGCGGACCAAAAGGCATTGTTGACGTGCATCTTGACAGACCAATAAAGGAGGCACTTAATAATTATATTGCAGAGGGGGCTGCAGTCACTCCAACGTTTATACAATATGATTCATGGGAAGTTCCAATGGATCTTTTAATACTTCTCGGCCTTCCCAAACTGCAGGAAATCCGAGACATTGTAGATGAAGCTGAAAAATTAATAAAACTTCATAGCGGAAGCAAAATAAAAGAAAGATGGTTCTTGAAAAGCAAAGGCGTTTCAAAAGAAGTGCTCGTCGAAGCTTTGAATGAAATAAAGGACCTGTTTGACATTGGAGGAAATTCAAGTGAATAACAACGCAAAAGAAAATCTATTGGAAGATTTGGAAGAAGGTCTTAAAAAACTTAGAGAAGACGTAAAAATTATAGTAGAACTCCAAAAACTTTTCTTACAGGTCTTAAGACAGTTACTTCCATCGCATCAGATTAATGTGAATGAAAATTTAATCAAAAATTTGGAAATATTCCTGAAAGATAGAGAAGAAATTAATGAAGAATCATTTAGACCGGTCTTTCAAGAACTAAAAAAGCTCTTAAATGATATCTATGTATTAAGGGATTTAAAGCAAAAAGAGATGGCAGTAGAGAAAGAACTTGACAAATGGAGAATAGTATCATCCACAAAAAAATTAATTGAAAAATTTTCACTGTCGTATGATGTTTCAATCCCTACCTTCTTCTTCGAAGCTATTAAAGCTGTACATCAACAGGAGATACCTGAAGAATTAAGAGAAAAAATAGTTAAAAAATTGTCACTTGAAATTAGAAGTTTAATCCTAGAAATGTTTACAAAAGACCCGTACATGGGGCTTCTTAAAAAAATAAAGGGCAAGCCCGTTAAGCTTGGAGAAAAAGAACTTAAAACTATTAATGATATAGTTAAAGAAAGAATTGACTCTCTTGTTTACTCGCTAAAAAATGTTGATATAAACTGGAAGGACTCTATCCTATCTGCTCAATTTTCCCTTGAAGCTTTTAATTGGGGTTCTGCAAAAACCGAAAAAAGATTTCTGCAATTATTTTACCAAAAAGCAAAAAGACTTGTAGAAAGCATTAATAACGAAACAAAGCTTGAAAATAAAGTGCTGAACGCTGAAACAGCAACATTGATTTGCGAACTAACAAACCAACTTCTAAAAGTACCAAAACTCCGAATGAAAATAGAGGAGATGAAAAGCAAAATATGAAAATTTAATTAGTCACATTAAATACTACTATATGTGACCTTTCGAGGGGAGATGGTTTACCCATGAAATTACCGGATTTCATTAAATTATGTAACTCTTTAGGACTTGAATTATCTGAAGAGAGCTTAAGACTAATAAAAGAGCTTGAAAAAGCAAAATATAGAACAAAGGTTCCAATTACATTGTATTCTAAGCCAAAAACTATGAAAAGCGGTGGCAGATGGAGGCTTCTTCTTAAAGCTCAAGTAGCTAATGTAACATTTTCAGTTTTACAACCAGAGATTATAGTTGAGGTGGATGGTTCTCCAGTTAAGGTTAGAAAAATAGCAATAGAAGACTTAAGAAGAGAAATTAGAAAGGAATTTGAAAAATGGAAACAATTTATGAATCCGACGCAATCTTAACGTTTTTATGTTTGCTTCTCTATTTCTAAAATCTTTTGAAAGAGCGGATACGGTTTTTTGATTGGGTGTCCTGGCGGTATCGCTAATTCTTTTGCAGTTTCCCAGTTTCCTCGGTCATGTACAGAACCTTCGAGGTTTAACATTTCCCAAATCTTTTCTGATGTAAATGGCATAAACGGTTCCATTAATATGGCTAAACTGCGTGTTAATTGACAGCACAGATACAGCGTGGTTTCTGCATCCTCTTTATTGATTTTTATTTTATGCCAAGGTGCTTTATCATTGAGATATTTATTCCCCCTTCTTGCTAATTTCATAACTTCACTAAGAGCATCTTTAAATTTAAATCTCTCCAAAAAACCAGCAACAACATCCGGCGTTTCTTGAATACTTGCTACAATCTCTCTATCTACTTCAGTAAATTCGTGTCTTTCAGGAACTCTTCCATCAAATCGCCTATAAACAAACGTAAGAGTTCTATGTACGAAATTACCTAAAATATCAACTAACTCGTTGTTAATTTTTGCTTGGAAATCTTCCCATGTAAAGCTAGAGTCCTTGGTTTCAGGCCTTATAGATATTAAATAATATCTCCAGTAATCAGCTGGGTATTTTTCTAAAGCTTCGTCAGCCCAAACTCCCCAACGCCTACTTTTTGAAAATGGTTTTCCAGCAAAGAGTAGGAATTCTGTAGATGCAACATTCCAAGGCAGATTATACCTCTCTCCACTTGCCATTAGTAGCGCAGGCAATATCAGCACATGAAACGGTATGTTATCTTTTGCTATAAAATACACACTTTTGGTCTGCGGATCAAACCAATACTTTTTCCACTCATCAGGTTTTCCTATATTTTTTGCCCATTCAATTGTTGCAGAGACATATCCTAAGACAGCTTCCATCCAAACATAAATCGTCTTTTTCTCAGCGCCTGGGAACGGCGCAGGTATTCCCCACTCGTTATCCCTTGTAAGCGATCTCGGTCTTAAACCCTCCTTTAATAGATTTAAACTAAAATTCCTAGCATTTTCTGGTAACTGTTTATTGCCTTCTACGTACCTCTTTAAATCTTCTTCAAATTTTGGTAGGTCAAAAAACCAGTGAATTGTCTTTTTAACCTCTGGTGTGGAGCCACATATTGCGCATCTGGGCGACTTCAATTCTACTGGATCTAAGAGTCTTCCACAATTTTCACATTGGTCTCCTCTAGCATTTTCATGGCCACAGTATGGGCATGTACCCTCGACAAATCTATCAGGTAGAAATCTTCCACATTTGGGGCAATAAAGCATTTCTATTTCTTCAGAAAATATGTGTCCATTTTCGTAGACTTTCATATAAAACCTCTGGACAAATCCTTTATGTGTTGGGCTCTCAGTTCGAGTATAATTGTCGAATGTTATTCCCCAGTCATCAAAAATCTCTTTCACTTTTTGATGCATTTCATCTGTAAGTTTACGTGGCGGAATTCCTCTTTTTATTGCTTCGACCTCGATTGGAGTACCGTGTTCATCGGACCCAGAAACAAAAACTACTTCGTCTCCCCTAAGTCTAAGGTACCTAGCAAAAACATCAGCTGATAACACTGAACCTATCATGGTTCCTAGATGAGGTACATAATTTATATATGGCCAAGCCGAGCACACGAGCCATCTACGCGTTTTTATCACCTCCAAGCGATGTAAAAATTCAAAAGTATTTGACTGTTTATTTCTTTAACTTAAGTAATCTCCTCACATCTTCTATCTCTCTATCTGAAACTTTCCGAAATACAGGGTCTGGCTTTTTGATCAAGTGATTTGGTGAGATATCAGCCTTTTTTAAGTAATCCCAATAACGCCCCTCTATATTCAAATAATTTAAGATTTTTTTAGCTGATTCAGGTATGAACGGAATTAATAGTATTGCTATGACTTTTACTAATTGAATAGCTACATATAATGTAGTTTTAGCATCTTCTTCGTTAATTTTAATGGCCTTCCATGGTTCTTTAAGATTTAAATATTTATTTCCCTCTCTGGCCAAGTTTATGATAGCTTCAAGAGCCAGTTTTAATCTATAGGTTTCTATGAGCTTCTCGATTCTTTCAATCTCTCTTTTGATGTGATTTATAAGCCTTTTTTCTTCTTCTCCGTATTCAGAAGGTTCTGGAACTTTACCTTGGAAATATCGGTAAATAAGTGTTAAAACTCGGTGTATAAAGTTTCCAATGGTTCCAACAAGATCGTTATTAATTTTTTCTTTAAATTCGCTCCAACTCCAATCGGTATCAGCCAAAGAAAGAGGTGAAGCAAGCGTTAGGTAGAATCTCGCGTAGTCAGCAGGGAAATACTTAAGAAAGTCCTCGACCGATATGTACCATTGTCTGCTTTTTGAAAACTTCCTTTTTTCTAACGTTAGGAATCCTCGGGTAGGTATGGCTGAGGGAAGATTAAAACCTAGGTTTGTGCCTTTAAGCATCGCAGGCCAAAACAAATAATGGTGGTAAACGATGTCTTTCCCGATATGGTGAATAATTTTGGTTTCTGAGTCTTTCCACCATTTTTCCCAGTTGTCTCCGTGATCCTTACACCATTTTACGGTAGAAGCTATGTATCCGATAGGTGCGTCAAACCAAACATACACTCTTTTTCCTTCAGCATCATCGTAGGGAAGTTCAAATCCCCAGTAGTCTTTTTCTCTTGTTATATCCCAATCTTTTAACCCTTCTTCTATCCATTTAAGCACATAGTTTACAACCTGAGGCTGTAGTTCCTTATTATTTTTTAACCATTCTTCGAGGAAGTTTGAGAAAGCTGAAAGCTTAAATATAAAGTGCAGGCTTTTTTTGAGAATAGGTGTGGAACCGCATATTGTACATTTTGGCTCTAGTATTTCTCCGACTTCAAATGTTGTACCACATTTTTCACAGTAATCGCTATATTGGTCTTCTGCTCCACATTTCGGACAAGTACCTTTAACATAGCGATCTGGTAGATACCGTTGACAAGCAGGGCAGTAATATAATTCCACAGTTTTTTCGTAAATATAGCCATTTTCCCTTAAGGATTTTAGAAACATTTGAGTTAATTCTTTGTTTTCAGGGCTGTGTGTTCGGTAGAATACGTCAAATTCTATGTTTAGAGACTTAAAGATCGTTTTATCAAGTTCGTGGTATTTCTTAACGAATTCCTCCACATTTTCCCCAGCTTCTTCAGCTGCAAGCTGAATGGGGGTACCATGTTCATCGGTGGCGCAGACGTAAAGGGTTTCGACACCTTTTAATCGGTAAAAACGAGCGAGAATATCAGCAGGTAAATAAGTACTCTTCATATGACCCAGGTGAGGGGTTCCATTGGCATAGGGTAAAGCTGCTGTTATTAACACTCTTTTGAATATTATCCCTCCAAAATGTGAATTCACTAGTAGGATTCGGAAAACTCTTAAAAATTTAACTCTTGTATATGTAGGGTTAAAGAACCATATCTGATAAGGATTTTAGAATGAAATCAGGTTTAACTTTACTTTTCCTAACTTCTTCTAAAGTGGTAGCACCAGTAAGGACAATAAGAGACTTGCAGCCAACCCTTTTAGCGGCAATTACATCCGTTTCTATTCTGTCCCCAATAACCAACGTATTTTCAGGTTCCGTGTCTAAAATCTTTAAAGCAAAATTCATGATTTCGACATTAGGCTTTCCTATAACTATTTCAGGCTTTACACCAGTAGAAACTTCTAGAAATGAGACAATAGCGCCTGCACCGGGTAGTAGGCCTTTTTCAGTTGGTATGTTTGGATCAGCATTAGTTGCGACGAATTTGGCACCATTAAGAATAGCATATGCTCCTGCAGCCAGTTTTTCATACGTCAATTTTCTGTCAAGCCCGACAATGACAACATTTACCTTACGATGCCAGACATCCTTTTCTGATAATATGGTAAATCCGAAATTTTTCATTTCCTCTATAAGACCACTTTCACCTATGATGTAAAGTCCAAGATTTCTTCCATACTTTTTCTTAAGATATTGCCCAGTTACATAACCACTTGTTACAATTTCATTTATCTTAGCATCTATGCCAAATATTTTTAATCTTTTAGCGTATTCTTCTCTCGTTTTAGTGGAATTATTAGTAAGGAAAACAATTCTTTTATTTTCTCTTCTAAGATACCCTATAACACTATCTACTCCTTCGATTTTTGTTTCACCTTTCCAAATTACACCGTCGCAATCGAAAATAAAACCTTTAAACTTTTGGAACTCTTCCTTAAGCTTCACCTTCTATCACCCTTGAAAGCTAAGTTCCTTAATCTAAACCGTAAACTTTACAAATCGGAGTAAAGTAGAGTTAACCGTAATTAAACTCAGTTGACGAAGTCTTCTTAATGTTTATGTTTGTAAGAATATCGTTAACGCTTCTAATATGAGTTGCGAAAAGGTGAATTTACATGACTGTTCTCATGGACATGGATCCAGAGTATGCAAGAAGAAAATTGAAAAGAATAGTTGAAAGGCTCAAAAAAATTAAGGGCAGACACTCTTCTTTAACAACTGTCTATATACCTCCAGACAAAAGTTTAGTCGATGTAATAAATTTTCTAAGACAGGAGTACATGACCGCTAGCAATATTAAAGATAAAACGAACAGAAAAATGGTTCAAGATAACATACTAACCATGATAAATGATATTCAAAGACTTAAAGAAATACCCGAAAATGGAATTGCTCTTTTCTACGGATACTATGAAACATCTCCCGGTAAATTTGAGCAAGTTAAAGAAATGATAGTTCCACCATTCCCGATCAAGAATTTTATCTACATTTGCGGGAAAGAGTTTGACGTTAAACCACTTGAAGAAATGACCGTTCCAAAAAATGTCATTGTCGTTGTCCTATTAGAGGCGGGTAATTATGCTATAGGGATCATTAGAGGCAAAGACATAGAGGTTTTGAAGGAAGGAGAATATTACGTTATTGGTAAAACAAGACGTGGCGGACAAAGCGCAAGACGATATGAGCGGATTAGAGAAGAACAAATCCACAATTTCTACAAGCATCTGGCTAAAGAAATAAATGAACTTCTTCTACCCCAGCTAGAAAATATAGATGCTGTAGTATTTGGCGGAAACACGATTAGGGTGCAGGAGTTTTTAGAGGAAAACTTACTCGACTATCGATTAAGGGATAAAGTTGTATCAAAAATAATTAGTGTGCCCATAATCGACGGCGATGGGATATTTCTAGCTGCTAAAGAAGTAGCAGAAATAGTGAAAGAATCCGAAATATATAGAGAAAGAAGACTTTGGGAAGAGTTTAAAACCAGACTTATGAAAGGGGATTCCCTCCTAACCTACGGTAAAAATGAAGTCATGGAATATCTTAAACAAGGCAGAGTAGAAGTACTTCTTATTTCCGAAGCCCTAGAAGACCTCTTAGATGAAGTCATAGATACAGCTGAAAAATACGGAACACGCGTTGAAATCTTTGGGAAGAACACAGAATCCGGTAAAGAACTCCTAAGTTTCGGAGGCATAGCCGCCATATTAAGATGGTAAACTATCCGGTTAATTTTCTGAAAACTATCATTAAGACATCCTCATCTAACCAAATTCTTAATTCATATCTACCTGGCAGAGTTGGTGAAGTAACATTTACTTGGAAAGAAAAACTTTTCTCATAAACTCTTGAGGTTCCATTAACATTATTATATTTAATATAGAGAGTACTACCTTCGCTCCATATTTTAAAGCCTTCGGGAACGGTTACATTTGAGTGATAAGTTTTTAACGTAACCAACGCATAGTTAATTCCTTTCTCAATTTCATGAATTAAAGTCTCTCCGTCGCTTGATTGTAAAGTTATGTCAATAATGTTTAAAGTTACGTTTAACAGCGGTACACATAAAAACACAACGAAAGACAAACTAATAGCCATTATCAACATTTTCTCTACTGAAACATTCACCCAAGTTTCACCTCCATTCCACATATAAAGTTCTAAGCAAAATACTTAAAGCCCACAACCATCAACACAACTACCCTACCCACAAATAGAAAACCCTACAAGGAAATACACATTAAGACAAAAGATAGTGTGGCAGTGATTGTAAAATGAAAATAGGAATGTTAGGAAAACCGAAAAAGGCAATAATTGATGCAGTTTCATCCGAGGGAGAAACCCCTCTAAACGCCTTTGACAACTGCTTACTAAAACTGGGAATAGGCGACGTATCCCTAGTTAAACTTACAAGCATTCTACCAGAAGACATAGAATTCATTGATAAAACACCACAACTATGTCCAGGTTCAAATGTACCAGCTATATACACGTATATAACATCAGCGAAGACGGGGCAGAAAATAGCAGCTGCCATAGTAGCAGCAAAAACAAAAAACGGGCCAGTTCTTGTTGCAGAATATTCCAACACCGATATCTCAGCAAACGAGGCCGAAAAAGAAGCAATAAAAAGAGTTGTAGAAATGGCAAAAAATAGAAAAAGAGAAATAGAAGGTGAAATAATCGTAAAATCAACTGAACACATCGTTAAAAAATGTGGATGCGCGTTAGCAATCATTGTGGAAGTTGAATAACAAAACCTAATTTTAAATTTCTTTTATGCATAATTAATTTGAGGAACTAAAGAATGGAAATTCTAGAAAACATTGAAATAGTTGACGGATATCCTGCACTGTATCTTAAAAAATTAGAGACGCTTATAATAGCGGACTTACATTTGGGCCTAGAATGGGCAATGACACAGGAAGGAATATTCATACCAACAACACAATACCAAGAGATATTTAAAGACCTACAATATCTACTGGCTGAAAAGCAGCCAAGACTACTGATTATTAACGGAGACCTTAAACACGAATTTAGTAAAGCAACAAGTCAAGAATGGAGAGAAGTAATAGACCTCCTAGCATACTTAGACAAAAACGTAGAAAAAACAATTGTAATAAGAGGTAACCACGACAACTTCATAAGAGGATTTTTCAAACGTTACAATAACATCGACTTCATAGAACCCCATCTACAATTAGAAAACTATCTTTTAACACACGGCCATAAAGAAATAGAAAAAGAAATCCTAGAAAACAAAAAACATGACGTGATAATAGTTGCACATGAACATCCAGCAATACTCCTAGTTGACGATCTAGGAGCAAAAATAAAAACAAGAGCATTTCTACACGGGAAAACAAATCAGGGAAAAGAAATAATAGTATTACCAGCATTCTCACCACTAGCAACAGGAATAGAGATAAACCTAGTGCCACAAGAAGAACTACTATCACCAATCCTAAAAGAACACGTAAACATCATGCAACTAGAAGTATACGCCATAGACAAGAAAACAGGAACACTAAAATTCCCAAAACTAGCACTCTGGCACGGTCTAACACGCCTTTAAAACAAAACTTCAAACCAAGTATAACTCCTTGTAAAACATTAACCTTAAAGAGGAGGCAGCAAATGCCCATTAAATATGCCCAAAAACCATGGAGCGATGAAAAAATACTAAAAACGCTAAAACCCTACGTAGCAAAATGGTTCAAACAAACATTCGAAACATTCACCCCACCACAAAAATACGCAATCCCGCTAATCCAAAAAGGAGAAAACACACTTGTATTCTCACCAACTGGGTCTGGTAAAACGCTCTCAGCATTTTTATTTGCAATAAATTGGCTTTTTAGTTTAGGTGAAGAGAGAAGATTAAAGGATTCTGTGTATGTTGTTTATGTTTCACCTCTTCGAGCATTGGCAAATGATATCCGTAAAAATCTTCTTATTCCCTTGGAGGGGATTCGTAAAGTCGCAAACGATATGGGTTTAGAATTACCTGAAGTTAGAGCCTTTGTAAGAACTGGAGATACTCCCGCAAGTGAAAAGGCAAAAATGCTTAAGAAAACACCTCACATATTAATAACAACCCCAGAAACCCTCTCAATAGTTTTATGTGCACCTAGATTCCGCGAAAAACTAAGGACGGTCAGATATGTTATTGTAGACGAAGTACATGAACTATGTGACAATAAAAGAGGAGTACACCTTTCATTAAGCCTAGAAAGATTACAGGAAATAGCTGAACAAGAATTCGTGCGCATAGGGTTAAGCGCAACCCAAGCACCCTTAGAAGAAATAGCAAAATGGCTAGTAGGATACGGAAACGATGGAAAACTAAGAGATGTAACCATAGTAAACATATACGAAACAAAAAAGCTAGACATGCGAGTAATATGCCCAGTGAGAGACCTAATACACACAGACTACACATACGTAAACACAAGAATGTACGAAATACTAAGAGACCTCATAGAAAAACATAGAACAACCCTAATATTCACAAACACAAGAAGCGGAGCAGAAAGCGTAACATTCCATCTAAAACAAGTATTCAGAGAAGAATACATAGACCAAATAGCAACCCACCACGGAAGCCTATCAAGAACAACAAGACTAGAAGTAGAAGACCTACTAAAACAAGGACAACTAAAAGCCGTGATCTGCGTTTCAGAGGACTCAAAAGTCTTAACAAATCACTACTGGAAACCAATAATAGAAGTTAAACCGCACGACAAAGTTGTATACCTAGACGACCAATTAAAACTAAGAGAAGGAACATTTGCTGGATGTGTTTCTGTACCCTATTATGACAAAGGATTTATGATAAGAAGCAGACTTGGTTTTGAAATCAAATGTACCAAAGAACACAAGTTTCTCACGATAAGAAGCTCTAAACTTACCTGGGTTGAAGCAAAAGACCTAAAAATTGGTGATAAAGTCGCTGTAATAAGAAAAATTCCGACATTTCAACAAAAAGTACCAAGCTATTACGAGTTCATCCCCGAAAGTGCCTATATATGGTTAAAAGAGAGCTTCCTGAAATCTCTACGAGCTGAGATTAAATCAAAATTCAATAGTATAAAACATTTTTGTAAACTAATTAATCTAAAATATTCTACAATTAAAGAAAATTTAAATGGGACGTATCCTATCAAATTTGCAAATCTCATGAAGATTTTGAGAAAGCTAGGGAAAGAAAATGAGATATTAGAGGAAATAAAAAATATAGGGACAGATAAACGAAAATATAACATACCTAACAAAAAAATTTCGAAAGATTTTATAAGATTTCTAGGTTTCTGGCTTGCTGAAGGTTCTTGGGATGCATCGGGGATATCAATAGCTGGAGATGAAAGTCTCCTTAAATACTATTCGAGTTTACTAACAAAAGAATTCCCAGTTAAATCAATAAAAGATAAAAATCCATACGAGATACCTCAAATCAAGTTTCCTTCAACGCTTTTACTTGGAATGTTCAAAAAATTAACTGGTGCCTCGCATAAAAAATCTTTATACGCTAAATTCCCAACTATTTTATACGAATTACCATCCAGCTATAAGTGGGCTTTTCTTTCGGGATATTTTGATGGTGATGGGTACTTAGAAGTAAAATCTGGAAGAATATACTCAGCTGGATTTACCACATTTAACTTAAACCTAGCTAAGGGGATACAAAATTTACTCTTACAATTAGGGGTCATAGCTTCTATAAGAAGGAGAGAATATAATGAATCACGAGAATTCAGAGGAAGAAAAATAGTAAAAAAGGGTACTTGTTACACGGTTTCGATTTATGGAGGAGAAAATTTAAGAACCTTCGCAATCAATATCAACCCGAAACGAGAAGAATTCTCTGAGATTAAACAAATATGTAAACTTAAAGGTTATTGCAATAGGGACGTAGTGCCAGATATCGGTGAAATTTTACGAAAAGCTAGAAAAGAAATCGGAATTAGTACATATAAGCTTCAAAAACTTGGATATAACCCAGTAAAGGTTGAACTTGGGAAGAGAGAGATAAGAAGAGAAAACTTGAAAAAATTGGCTGAAATTTACAAAGAAAGTAGCTATGGCCGTTTGTTAGAAATATTATCAGATTCTGACATCTTCTGGGATGAAATAATAGAGAAAAAACCCTTAAAGCTAAAACGAGTTTATAGCCTTGTTGACACATCAAATCACAATTATGTAATAGAAGGATTTATTTGTCGTAATAGTTCGACGAGTTTAGAGCTCGGGATAGATATTGGTTATATTGATCTTGTTGTGCAAATTGGTAGTCCTAAGAGTGTGGCTAAAGGTTTGCAGAGAGTTGGAAGAGCAGGACACTTTTTGCATGAAGTTTCGAAGGGAAGGTTAATTGTTTTTGATAGGGACGATTTAGTTGAATGTACAGTCCTTGTAAAAGCAGCATATGAAGGAAAAATAGACAGAGTACAAATACCCAAAAACTGCTTAGACGTACTTGCACAACATCTCGTAGGAATGTCAGTAAACCGAAAATGGAAAGTAGATGAAGCATATAAACTAGTAAAACGATCATACTGCTACCACAATTTATCCAAAAAAGATTTCTTAGAAGTTTTAAGATATCTAGGAGGATATTATGTACATCTGGAAGATAGAGGGGTATATAGAAAACTTTGGTACGACGAAGAGGAGGGAGTTTTTGGGAGGAAAAGAGCAGCAAGAATGATCTACTTTATGAATATTGGAACAATACCGGATGAAGCAGACTTCAGAGTAATACTAGAAGATCAAAGAACAACAATTGGAATGATAAGTGAAAAATTCCTAGAAAGACTAATACCAGGAGACATATTTGTTTTAGGAGGAAAAACCTACCAATACCTAAGAACAAAAGGAAACAAAGTTATCGTTAGAAGCGCCTACGGAAGAAGGCCAACGGTTCCACAATGGGTAGGAGAAATGCTGCCAAGAAGCTTCGACCTCTCAATAGAAGTAGGAAAATTCAGAGAACTCATCGCAGAAAAACTAAAACAGTTTCCAGTTGAAGAGGTGAAAGAATGGCTCAAAAAAGAGTACTACTTGGATGAAGCAGCAGCAAACAGCATTGTCCAATACTTCATAGAGCAACTAACATATGCTGGAAAAATAGCCTCACATAGAAAAATAATATTAGAAGAATTTTTCGATGAAAGAGGTAGACAAAACATAGTTTTCCATGCACCCTTTGGAAGAAGAACTAATGATGCTCTCTCGAGAGCCTACGCTTACCAGGTATCAAAACTTGTAAACGCAAACGTAGGGACAACAATAACGGACGACGGTTTCATGCTAATTCTTCCATACGGAAAAGTAGTGGATATAAGAGAAATACCACCATTAGTAACTTCAAAAAACCTAATAGAGATATTAAAAAGGGCTATCAGAAATACGGAGCTATTCAGAAGAAGATTCCAACACGTAGCAACAAGAAGCTTCATGATACTTCGAAAATACAAAGGACACGAAATCTCACTATCAAAACAACAATTTAGAGCATCAAAAATTCTAGATCTTATTGCCGACTGGGAAGACTTCCCAATAATAAAGGAAACCTATAGGGAAATATTAGAAGATGTTTTTGACGTAGAAAACGCTAAAGAAGTTTTGCAGTGGGTAGAAGAAGGGAAAACGACATTCGACTTCTTACCGGCAATGGAAATACCATCACCATTTGCCCATGGAACAATTCTAGTTGGAATAAGTGACATAGTAATGATGGAAGACCGACAAGCTCTACTTAAAGAACTACACCAAAAAATCTTAGAAAAAATACAA
>JAEOSG010000125.1 GCA_016840485.1 Candidatus Baldrarchaeota archaeon | reverse complement strand
TGTTCTAAACAGGTTGAGGGAAAAAGGAGTGCAAATTATATGTGCGATTCCAACTGCTGGAACAACCGTTACTGGAACAATAGAGCCAATAAAATACTTGGTGGATTTTAGAAGTGAATTTGATTTTCATTTACATGTGGATGCAGCTTTCGGAGCCTACGCAAAACTAATTAGAGAAGAAGAACTGGAAAGTAAGATGAAAGGATTGGAAGAAGCGGATTCCATTACGGTGGATCCTCATAAATGGGGTTATGTACCGTATCCATGTGGAACAATACTTTTTAAAGAAAAACATGACCTCGATTTGCTTAGATACGAGGTTTCCTATCTCAAAAACGTTGCACCAACGGTGGAAGGGTCTAGGCCAGGTGCATCGGCTGCAGCATGTTGGATCGCCCTTAAGACACTGGGATGGGAAGGATACAGACAACTATTAAATAAATGTATGGATAACGCAAAATATTTAGTTAAACGGTTACAGGAAGAAGGATACCAGCTGCTTCATGAAGTTGATCTTTTCACTGTGAATTTTAGAGTTGCGGTGGAGGGAAAGAGACATAGTGAGATAAATAAGCTAAACAGAAAGTTGGTTAATGAAATCAATAAAAGAAATAATTTTAGAGTAGGTTTCCTCGAAGATTTAGTTGGGATCAGAATAGTTGAAGACGGAAAAGAATACCCCATACAGGGAATTAAAATTGTGTTAATGAACCCACTAATAACGCATGAACTAATCGAAAAGCTCATAGATGAAATAAAAGAAGTAACCAAGAGAATATTATCTTAAGGTTTAATAGATTTAATGGTGTAGTGCGATGTCTGTAGCGGATAGGTATAGAGGATATTTTAGGATTAGGAAAAAGTTTAAAGAGATCTTCAAGGACATAGATAAAGCTATTGAACTTTTTTCGAGAAAAGAAGTTACTGACGAATTAAAAATCACAGGATAACTGCTTTAATCTTTTCAATAAGCTCATCAACTGGCTTCTTACTCCTATCGACTCTAATATTAATTTGGAAGCCACTTTTTCCACTTACCATCCTAGTTTCAACAATAATTATTGCGGCTGAATTATGTCCTCTTCTGTCGCCGCCAGCTAAAATTCCTGCTTTTAAGGCCTTAAGTAACCTTAATGGAAAATTTTCTCCTTCATTTTCAAGATAAGCAAGATAAGTTTGTTTCAACACGTTTTTTGAGATGAGCAGGTTTCCAAGTACGCAAAACGTGTCCCCTAAAAGATGGCCATGATGTAAGGGGCAGTTTACCCCAGTGTGAACTGCAAAAACGCCTCTGCTGTTCATAATACATACTTGTCTTATCTCCGGCTTAGGATCTAGAGACAACAATTCATCTAAAGCTTCTCTAGGAGTTTTACCATATTCTAAAAGTCTTAATCCTTCTTTTCCATACATAATGTTTGTGTAAGCTTGTGTTGCAACAACTCCGACTCCTGGTTTAGCCCAAGGCACTCGTGTACCCACAGCAATAGACCCGGAAGTAACCGCAACACCCATCAACCCAACACTTTCATCAATAGCAACAATAGAAAAAGTACCTACCACCTAACACACCTCTTGCGTAGGGGTCTTAATATTTTAAAACGATGAGTTTAAGTTACTATTTCAAAGTAAATTGCTGTATAACGATATTGCGCAGCAACTGTTTTAAAGTCTTTAATAAGTTTTAGCTGCAGTCATACACTTCATTTTCATTATGAAGTTATAAGTTGATCTGTGGAGAACACTTAAATATTTGAACTGTTTATGGTTCAGATATAGTTTTTTTTGAACTGACTGGTGTTCATACTATGTCTTTGGAAGCATTGGAAGATTGGAATCCTTGGTGGAACAGTGGAGAAGTTCCTGGCGAGTTAAAAGGTATTGGAAGAGATAAGCTAAGAGAAGCAAAAGAAATAATCAATCTTCAAAAAGTTAAGATTTACACAGGTGTCAGAAGGTCTGGTAAAAGCACTCTTTTATATCAGATTATAGATTGCCTGCTTGAGAAAACAGATCCTAAAAATATTGTTTTAATGAACTTTGACGATATAAGACTTTCATCTAAACCGCTGGATGAAATATACAAGGAATATATAGAGCGTATGCTACCACAAAAGCCGTACATATTTCTAGATGAGATTCATAATGCAGTAAATTGGACAAGCCTTGTTAGAAGGCTAATAGACCAGAGAAAAGCAAACATACACATTACAGACTCCTCATCCTACTTTATCCCAGTAGAATATGCAAGAATTTTAACTGGAAGAAAAATAACGTTAGAGGTATATCCTCTTTCCTTCAAAGAATATCTAAGATTCAAAAACATTAAACCCAGTTTCCTAGGCACCGAAGAAAAAGCAACAGCAAGAGGATACCTAAAAGAATATATGGAAAAAGGAGGTTTCCCAGAACCCTTCTTCATGAAATGGAACATCGGGAAAAAAGTCCTCATAGAATATTTCAACGACATCGTAACAAGAGACGTGGTAAGCAGATTTGGAACAAACTATACAAAAACCAAAGACCTAGCATACTACCTAATATCAAATGCAAGTCAAAAAATAACATACAGAAAACTGAGAAACATCTTCAAAATGGGACTAGAAACCATTCAAAAATACATAGAACACCTAGAACAAGTATATTTAATATTTAAGGTAAACGCATACTCCCAAAAACTAAAAGAACAAACAACCCAACCCAAAAAGATTTACACAATAGACACAGGACTAATGAACGCCATTGGATTCAAAACATCAGAAAACTTAGGGCCAACACTAGAAAACCTAATCTTCATAGAACTTAAAAGAAGAGGATACCAAATATACTACCTACCACTAGAAAAAGGAGAAATAGACTTCATAGCAAAAAAGAACCTAGAAATAGAAAAAATAATAAACGTCTGCTACGATTTAACAGAGGAAAAAACAAGAAAAAGAGAAATAGAAAACATGATAAAAGCGCTCAAAAAACTAGGGAAAAGAAAAGGAGAAATAATAACATGGGAACAAGAAGAAAAAATAAAAATCAATAACAAAGAAATAGAAATAATTCCAGCATACAAATGGCTACTACAAGATGATGAATAATTTTCCCCTTTTTGTGGATTCCACAATGAACACGGTGTTTAGAACAAAAGTCTATTATCTGTCCTATTTTTTGAAAGTTTTTAGTTATTAAAACAATGATCCTTAAATAATTTTTAGCCATTTTTATTTGTAACAGCTTGAATGGGTGGGATAGAGGTTGAAGAGGGAATTATCTTCTAATTTACCCGAAGCTGAGGAATATTTAAAGAGAACTAGGAAGTCTGAAGAGGTTTTTAGGGAGGTTAGTGGGCTTATTCCTGGTGGTGTTAATAGTGCGATTCAGTTTTTTGAGCCTTACCCTGTTTATGGTGTTAGAGGCTGGGGTTCTAGGCTGTGGGATGTGGATGGAAACGAGTATATTGATTTTTGTCTTTCTTATGGGGCTATGACTGCTGGGCATTGTAATCCGAAGATTGTTGAGGCTTTGAGGAAGCAGTTGGAAGATGGTACGCTTCTTGGGGTTCCTTCTCCGAGGGTGGGTGATCTTGCTAAGGAGATTATGAGGCGGGTTCCATGTGTTGAGATGTTGAGGTTTACTAATTCTGGTACTGAGGCAACTATGCATGCTATTAGGTTGGCTAGGGCGGTTACAAGGAGAAATATGATAGTTAAGATGGAGGGAGCTTATCATGGTGCTCATGATTATTTGCTTGTTAGCGATAAGCCGAGTAGAATGGTTTTGATGGGGTCGGTGAAAAATCCGGCGACGACGGCTGATTCTTTGGGGATTCCTGAGGAGGTTGTTAAGTTGACGTTGGTGGTTCATTTTAATGATGCTGATTGTTTGGAGAGAGCTCTTAAAAAAACATGAGAATGAGGTTGCTGCTGTTATTACGGAGCCGATAATGACGAATAGTGGTGTTATTCTTCCAGAGGAGGGTTATTTGAAGGAGGTTAGGAGGCTTTGCGACGAATATGGGGTTTTGTTGATTATAGATGAGGTTAAGACTGGTTTTAATGCTGCGCCTTCCGCGGCTTTCAGCTTGTATAATATTGAACCTGACTTGGTTACTTTTGGTAAGGTTGTTGGGGGTGGTACTCCGCTTGCGGCTTTTGGTGGTAAACGGGAGTTTATGGAGGAGATTTTGCCTCTTGGCGGTGCGATACATTTTGGAACATACAATGCTAATCCTCTATGTGTCGCTGCTGGTTTGACAGCTTTAAAAGAAATATTTACCTCGAATACGTATAGCGAAATGTGTAAGCTTAACGATCAGTTATATAAAGGGGTTAAAGATGCTGTAGAGGATTTAAAGATAAAGGCAGCGGTTGTTAAGGTTGGTAATATGGGTAGCATATTCTTCGGGTTGGATGAACTGCCTAGGAATTTTAGGGAAGCGTTTAAGTGCGATAAGTTTATGTGGTACAGGTATTGGATAAACATGATTAATAGGGGAGTAATTCCTTACGGGGGAGCTTGGTTCGAAGAATGGTTTGTATCAGCAATGCACACCAAGGAGGACATAGAAATAACCATTGAAAAGACTGTGGACACGTTTAAAGTTCTAAAAAATGTCAATTGCTAATTCTAATTGTTCATTTATTCTTATCTGAGACGCTTAAGTGCTGAATGGTTTTTCATCATATTATGTCCATGGAGAAGGACAACAAAAAATGAACAATAGTCATGTTAGGTGTTGAAGACGTTTTAAGACGAAAATTAAGTGATTATTAGTTCGTTAAGGTATTGTTATGTAACCTGCTTGTTTGTAATGCTCATCAAAAGTGAAGGCTCTTTTTATGTTGTTTATCTTCATTATTATGAAGGATGTGCAGTCTGTAAAGCTCCATGTTTTGTCTTTATATTTTTTGAATAATTCCCATGCTTCGTTGAAGATTTTACTGTCTACTTTTATTATTTTTGTTATTTTTGATGAAAGTATGGTGTTTCCCACCTTTATGGCTAGATCTTTTCGACCAGTTAAAGCTATTATTGTTGTAAGTACTTCGTCGAAAATGTAGTCTGACGTGTAGAAGATGATTGGAGAGATTTCTTTACTTCTGATTTTATCTAAAAAGTTTTTTGCTTTTTCGTGATTTTCATCTCTCTTGTTGTAATATGCGATGTATGCGGAGGAATCTATGAATATTTTCATTTTTTAGCTTCACCATACAAAATTTTTTCAAGTTTGCTTGAGTTTGTTTTTACGCCAAAATCTACTGGTTCAAGATTTAGAAATGAATCGTCAATTATCTCGCTTCTCCAAGTAATCCATTCTTCGAGTGCTTCCCTAACAAGTTGTTTAATTGGTTTTCCTTCCTTTTTGGATATTTCAACGAGTTTTTTGTGTAATTCGTCTGGGACAACAGTTTGAACGACTTTCAAGTCTGGTCACCACCAACTGAGTGAGAACTATGTATTAGTGCATGTAATATAATAATTATTTATGACATTTAAATTTACATATGATAATTCATGTTTGCAAAATGAACGCGTTGAAACTCAGAATCAGTGAACATAGAGAATATTTTTATTTACCGTCATTTTACTTAGGGTATGTAGTATTTTCCAGCTTTGTTTGGGGGTTGTTTATTATGACAGTTCATTACATTAGATTGTTAGTTAAGTCTGCTTTCTTAACTTTGTATTATTTTTTGGGCCAGAAATTTGGGCAGTGTTATAGAAGATGTTTTAAGCTTGAAGATGGAAGATTATGCGGGATAATTGTGGGAGAAAAATATTCTTTTGATGTTAACAGCGATGTTGCGGTGACAATTACCTTAGAGGAAAAGGATGATGATGGCGTTATTATGGAAATTTTCTCTTATGCAGGAGGTGCTGGATTTGCACGTATATCATGGGGTGTTCACAAAACTTTCGCTTTGAATGTAGTGTATACCTTAAGGGACTATGAATTTGATTATGAGATTTTGAATGAAATAGACTATTTTTCTCCTAGTAAAATGCCTTATGATGCCGATGGTCCAATACCGATAAGTGAAAGAAGAATTCCTTCCATTTTACCTGAAAGGGTTGTGAAGCTTAATCCATGTCCGTTTTTGAGTCTTTCTTTAGAGTCTCCTTATAAATATGTTTGCAACGCTAAGAAACTGTTAAAAATCTCCAAGTACACTATGAGCGAAAAGAAGGTAATAAAACATTGTACTGGAGAACAGTACAGGCAGTGTGAATATTACGCGGAGAGTTTAAGAACGCAGAATCTTTAGAATTAAGGTTTAAATTAATTATCGTGATATATAATTCTAGGAAAGTTGGTGGATTCTATGTCGGCTTACTATGTTAAATTACTGGTTCATCACTCTTTTCCAGATCTTTACTATGTTTTAGCTAAGAAATATGGCAAAATTTTTAGGGAATGTTTTAGGCTTGAAGATGGAAAGCTTTATGGAATAATTGTTGGTGAAATGTTTCTGCTTGGTGTTGAAGGCAAGATATCCATATTTATTGCGTTAAAGGAAAGAAAAGATGATGGAATTTTTGTGGAAGTGGTTCTTCATGCTGGTGGATCGCAGACTCTGCCTTTTGATCCTTATAAACGTTGGGTTAAAAAGTTTCTTAATTTCTTAAAGGATTTCGGATTTAACTATGATATATTGAGCGAAATACACAAAGTTTCTGTGAAAGATGCTTTATCCGACGTTGAAAAAGAAATTTTAAAGAAGGATGAAATAATTAGTTTTCTGCCTAAGAGGCTAAGAGTTTTGAATCCGTGTCCCTTTTTGGAAATGTCTCCTGAGTTTCCAGATGTGTATATTTGTAAAGCTTCAGAAATTGTTTACATGCCTGTTTACAATTTTAGTGAACAAGAAGTTTTGAAGCAATGCGTTAGAAACCGTTATATGCACTGTAAACACTATTTGGAAGCCGTAGAGAAACAGGAGACATGTCCTTTTCTTAAACGTTATCCCACATCTCACAATAAATATACGTATTTTTGTACTGCAAGACATGTTCCATTTGTCAAATTGGAAGAGAGAGAAGTTTCTAGGTACTGCGTCAAAAACCAATATGTAGATTGTAGATACTATTTAAGAAAAAACGAACGATAAGTTAAGTAGACATCATAAATAGTTAGGTGGGTTTGTAATGGCTCATTATGTTAGGTTGCTGGTTGAATGTCCTTTTCCAGTTTTATATCGTGTTTTGATCAGAAATATTCCTAATTTTTATAGGAGATGCTTAAAGCTTGAGGATGGTAGGCTTTATGGCATTATGTATAGTGAACATTCCTATTATTCCATATTTCATGGAGCGAGTATATTTGCACCTCTAATTATAACGTTAGAGGAAAAAGAGGACGAGAAAACTTTCGTAGAGGTTGTATGACATTCTTCAGAAAAAGGATTGAATATGTTATTTAAAATGCTGGAGATTTTAGGTTTGAAATATGAAAAAGTGAATGAAATAATGTCTTTTTTGCCTTCGAATGCTCCCTATAACCCCGACTTATTAGTTCCAGAGGTAGATGAAAGAAGTCTTCAACTTTTACCCAGGGAAATGAAGAGCCTTGGCGCATGTCCTTTTTTGGAGATTTCTTTAGATTTCCCCGACCTCTATATTTGTGGCGCTTCTAGGATAATTTATATCGCTTCG
>JAEOSG010000124.1 GCA_016840485.1 Candidatus Baldrarchaeota archaeon | reverse complement strand
ATTCTATTGCATATTAATTGTAATCGCGAACTTACTACCAGATTTTAAATTAAAGTTTTTACAGTAATTATTTACCGTGATTAAATTTAGTTTAGAAGCATTTCCAACTACTCTTACGGTAAAATACGAAATAAAAATTAAGTTTGATGGGCTCCGTCAAAAACAGTTCTCGCCACATGTATTGGCGTGGCGAGGAGGGGGAGGAGGGGGAGACCTACTCGCATATTGGCGGAGCCTTTCACCCCTTTTCTTTACCTTCACGTTATTTTCATCCTGTCTAATTATATCAATGTCATTTTAGATTTAAAGTTTTACATAATTTACTATAAATATTGTTCTAGGGAATTAAAATATAGTTTGTACAAGAAGACAACTCTTTTCCATCTTCGATCTTAATTTTATGTTTGCAGTTGCTGCAGAAAGTCATTAAAAACGTCATTAATCATTTGATTTAATCTAAAATATTACTTTAAGTTACCTCTCTATACAGGCTTATTTTTCTTTTAAAACCACATTTAACCGACAAAAGCTTAATATTCATGCACCGAAGTAAATTTAGTGGTGTGTTTTAAATGCTAACTTGCTCAGAATGTTTTAGAAACCTTGAAAAAGACACAACCAAGAACAACAATAAGTTAGTAAGAATAAATGTATTCGTCACAAAAGAACAGTACAATTTCCTTAAAAAACTCCGCACACGAAAAGTTGGCATGTCCACTTTTATAAGAGGCCTTCTAGCAATGTACATGGACACGTACACAAGCAACCACATAGAATTCATTGAAAGAAAAACATCAATCACAATTACCGAAAGAAAAACGATAATTTCAAAGAAAACACCCCATGTAAAAGGCTACGGAGAACTACACCAAGAATTAATGAAAGAGTTAAAACAAGTTTTTATGCAGAGGAAAACTTTCAATCTCACGTAATTATTGATTCTAATTACTTTAGCAATGCTTTGCTCCTATTTTAACGTTAAATAAAAGGTTTGTGACATAATGTAAGATGTTAAGGTTGAAATTTCTTTGCCAGTAACAATATTTTTTCTTTTTCTCTTCTATCCAAAGTATTCCAGTAGTTTGGACCTATAATGTTGTTCAATAATCCTTGAAACGATCTTAAATCGTAAGTTAAAAATCTCGACAACTTCACGTTCCTAATTACCGCTACGCTCACAGCATCAGTGTAGCTTAGTCCTTTCCTAGTAATGTTTTTCCCTAAAGATTTTAAGACTCTCATTTTCCAATTCTCTGTCGCTAAATATTATTTGTACAAGATCGGTTTCGATGAACGTGTCCAGAAAAGCTTTTGCAGTTTCAGGTGAAATTCTGTATTTAAGTAGTGTAAGTGTTTCATCCAGAATATGATTAGTTATATAAAGACGCCCTCATCTACCCTCAATAGCATGTACGATCAATGCAAGAGAATCCACGTGATGTACATCTCCGAGGCTGTAAAAACCGAAATATTCCCGTATCAATTAAAGCAGTCAACTATTCTCCCCATAAAGATATTCATCGACTTTCTCAGCATTTGTTGAACCTACATCCCTAGCATATTTTAATGAAGAAAGAACCTGCTCAATATTTCCCTTAAATTTACCTAACTCTTTCTCTGCAACTTCAAGAGCAAATCTTAAGGCTTGAACCAAACTTTTAGCCTGAATTAAACGTGCAATCCTCTCCAACTTCTTTTTATCCTCAACCGAAACCCTAATAGTTGTATACTTCAACAAAACCACCAAAACTACAAACAAATATCAACATATAAACACTGCTACATAGCTACATTTTTAGCTTAAAATCACATTTATGAACTTTCTGAAAATATTAAAATAAGCTAGTTAGAAGAAAGTAAACCAGAGAACTCATATTGTACAATTCTATTAGGGCCTAATTGTGGCGGGGTTGCCTTATTGGTTAAAAAAGTTTTCGAATGTGATTGTTCATAAATGTAAATTGTAGAAAATAGGAGGTTATTTGGATTTGCAGAAAGTTTCAGGAAAATGGGGGAACAATATTCATCACTATAATAATACTAATAGCAGTTCTGCGAATGCTATTACGCTTCCATTGAAATATGCACCTTGTAAGTTATTTATCTTTCAACTCATTGGATAAAATTCGTAAACTGGATCCTTTCGGAAAGACAAAATGTTATAGGGAAGACGTAGACTTCAACACATGTCTACTATGCCAACTTTATTGGATCAGAGGACTACTATATCGTTTCGTCCTAGATTTTGAAGCATCTGCTAAACTAACAGTGGTAGATATGATAGAGAAAATCTTGAAAAGAAGCATAACAGACAAAGAAAGAAAACTAATCGAAGACATACACAAAGAAGGAAAAAACACTAACAGAAATACTAGAAAACTCAAAAAGAAAATAGCGAAAAAGAAATAACTTTCGTAAGACGCTCAATGGATCCTAGGAGTTAGGTACCATTATGAATAGTTTTATAGTAGTTCCGCCTAGGGAAACATAACTCATTACGTAAGACAGTACACATATGGGCCTTATTACGTAAGACAGGGGCGATTTCTTTATTAATATATTAAATTATGTTATAATGTAGTGGGATCGGTATAAGGAGGAGAGAAAAAGTGCTAGATAGGGATTTAATGATGGCAATTGTATCTGTTGTCTTAGCCTTGGTTTTCCTCTACTTTATTACAGCGTATGGAGCTATTTGGCTTTTCGTATTTATTGGAACTGTTATGGCCCTCGGTTTCATATACGCTGAACTCTATGAAAACAAATCATAGGTTTTGTAAAGTTTCCGAGACGATTTTGTAAGACAAGGTGCGATTTCTTTATTAATTTAATAATGTTACTATATAATAGGAGTGGGTTGACTATGGGCAAAGGAGTGTATGTTGCTGCTGGTTATCTTCTATTTCTTGGTTTATTAGGAATTGCAGTTGTAATATCTTATTTTAAACCTCCACAGATATATAATCCTCTTCTCGTAATGGGCTTTACGCTTACAGCTTTTTCAATTCTCTTTGGTTTCTTCATTACAATTTTAGGTAATCCAAGGATCCAAATAGGCCGTAAACCTGCACTGTTTATTTGGGCAGCAACATTTATGTTGTTGTTTTCTGTTTTCGGAAATTATGCTGCTGCATTTTACGGTGTCGACGAGTTGCTTGCGTCTACTTTTTCAACTTCTCTTGTTGTTGCTTTGATTGTTCTTGCGGTTGTATTGATGGTTTGGGGTGTTGTTGGAGCTTATCAAGAGGAGAAAAGAAGGGGGAAGAAACATGGGAAAAGAAAGAGAAAATAAATTTGAAGATAGACTGTTTCTTATACAAGCAGCTATAGGAATACCTTTATGTCTTACGTTTTTTGCTCTAACAATATTCTACAAATCGTCCTTCTGGTTTTGGATATTAATAATCTCGATAATCGCAATAAACTTCGCATCCAGCATGATATGGGCGCGTAAAACAGCAAACAATCCCAAGTAGCTCAAAATTTTAACCTATTTATTTTAGAAGAAAACAATAATCACAAGCTTTGCATAGCTTCAGAGATAAGTTCTAATATGACTTGTTCTGCTGTTATTTTCTCGGTGTGTCTTAGTATGAAGTCCATTTTTCTGTGCCCTGTGAAATGTGTTATTAGCTGCGGTGATACTCCCTTTTTAGCAAGGTAGGTTATTAAAGCGTATCGCAGCGAATGCGTGTTAATACCGAAACGCCTTACGCAGTACATCCTTATACTATCTCTCGATGGAATATCAGCTACCTTAAGGAATTTTCTTATTTTCGAAATTTCGGTATTGGGGATATGTTGGGGCATTATCATGATCCTTTCATTTGATCCCCTTTTTTCGCCTTTATTGTTAACTTTTTTACTCCTGTTAAAATAGCTTATTGAAGTAGATTTAAATGAGAAAGTGCGCGTTATGGTTTTGTTTTATGTTTATGAATGCATACGGTATATCGCAACTTTTTTACTGACGTGATATAATATAATAGTGGTGGTCTCTATGCCTATAATACATGTTTACATGTGGAGTGGGGTTTCAAAAGAAGCTAAAGCCAAGATAATTAAAGGGGTTACCAAGGTATTCGAGGAGCTCGGGATACCACCAGAAGGAGTCGAAGTAGTAATACATGAGGTACCCAAGGAAAACTGGGGGATCAGAGGAGAACAAGCAAGCGAGAGCGAAAAATTCAAAGAGGTGAAACCACCGTAGTTTTTAGGTTAAATATCTCTGCTTGTAAACGCAATGCTGCACGCGCTTCCCCAAACATTACATGCTACATATCTTTAGCACATCTTTAATCTTATCTCTCCAGCTTTGTTTTAATAGGTTTAATGTGCAGATAGTCGTTGAAGTAAATTTCAACTCTATCACCAGACTTTAAACCTAAACTTTTAACGTAGGCCTCTGGTAAAGCCAAGATTAGAGAGTTTACAAGTCTCAAAATCCTCCTAACAACTTTAACCTTGCGACTTGAACCATGCGATTTACATATCGCTAAAATTTTCTCCAAATCTCTCTCATCCAACTTATATTTTGATTCACTCATCTATCATCCCCCTTTTAACGCGCGCTAAATCCGGTTCAAAACCGTTACATGTGTCTTTATCAGCAGCATACCTCTTCTTTTGGCAATAACCAACATCCAAAGGTTTAGTGGCGCTAATATTGCTAAAATGTAGTTTGCTATTGGTTTTTAGCGCGCGGTCACGGTAGATGGTTGAAAAATGCTTTTATTGTGCCTTTGAAGGCAAGTGATGAAGCCGAGGCATTATCACAGTCTTACGGCTTTCCCTACAAGAAGTGGAGAGTTATCGAGGAAACTTGATTTTTAAACTACTTTAATGCGCACACACTAAAAAATTAATAAAATTCCAAGATTCTGAGGAGATAAAAGAAGTACTCTGGTTCAGAGACGGCGGTGCCGCTTTTCATGCTCCTTTTCAGCGGCTCAAATGCAGGTGAGGTTAGCAATCCTTTTACCACCATCGGTTCAATTGAAAACTTTTGAAGGTCAAATTCTATAGTTTTCCCGTTTACCATGTTCCTTAAATTTTCATCGCAAATTGAGTTGATTACTGTCTTAGGCTCCTTTGAAAAATCGATTTTCACAAGGTCTCTTCCCGGTTTTAAAAGGCAGTTCAAATAATTCCGCCTAGGCAGGTAGTACTGCGGCTTCCGGTTAAATACCAATAGTAGGTATTTACCTCCCTCACTTACATAGAACTTTAACCTCAACAAATCTTCCAACACTTCTCCAAGGTTCCGGGGTTTTTGACCCTGGTTTTTCCCCTCTCTCGGCCCAACTAAAGAATTTTACTTCGATCCAGTTTTCCTCACAGACGCCGCTAGCTGACCATCTCTGAAGAATTTCTGGAGGTAGCTTGGATTTCGGGATCTTTACAAAAATATCAGCCTTACGTTGCTGTTTTCTTGGATAAGGTCTGTTGACCTGAATGTAGGGTAGCAGGTGGAAAAACCTCTAGCCTGAAATTCTTGGAAAATTGCGACAGCAAATATAAATGATAGTTGCGACTCGTAAAGCTCTCCAGGTGACTCTACAGATTGAAAGTAATCTGATAATTTATAGAAAGCTGACTCTATCAACATTTCTTCTCGTTTTTAAACTCCTAGCGCGCTCTAATATATCTTATGTTGAATTAATGGAAGGTGAACCTTGGAGTTCGGCTTATATAGGGGGGTCTGAAATAGAAATAATTGAAAGACCATGTTCGACCTTTATACTCAGGACAGCTCTTTCGCACGCTTGGTGAGAAAATCATGATAAGAGAGACTCGTGTACGTGTGGAAACAGTATTTCTGTCTATTGTTTTGTTATTTATCTTAGTTTTTCCAACATATGGAGCATCCTTCTTTGCGTCTTCAACTTTTTTGAGCTCCGATAAAAATCTATCAGCCTCCGAGGGATGGGCAGGCCTTATTGATGGGAATGAAATAAAATCGCAGATTGTCTGGAAAGCGTCATCAAAAACGATTATGATAAGCCTCTGAGAGTAATCATCCAGTTTCGTGATGAAATAGAGGATAATCGCGTGTATTCGTTGCTTCATTCCATCCCACAAACAGAAGTAGAGTTTTGAAGAGTGTAGAGAGGTATGGAGAGAAATTTCAGAATTTATGAAGGATTTAGATTCAAAGTTTAGTGAGGGCGGAGAAAAAGCTAAGGAAGTAATTGATTTTACTCTTTCTGAAGATTGTGGATTGCTAACAGCTGTTTTCAGGATACTTTTTTGGGTTTTGTTTGGAAAAGTTAAGGTAGAGGAAGGTCAAGTGAAGATAGACGCAGAAGACAAATTGGATTTAAAAAGGGAAGAGAATAGACTACTTGGGGCATTAGCGATTGAGAAAGGAAGAGAAATTCTAGTGAAGTGTAAGAGAAGTTTATGACAACAGCAGAAGGAGAAACATGGACTTTAAATTCACTTTCCTTTTTATTTCATGGCAAAAAGGGAAAATTGTGATTCTGATAATATAATATGTTCATTTCCATTAATTTTCATAATAAAGTCTTTTTATTATCAGATTCCATCTCTGTTAGTTTATCAAAGTATTTCTTAAAGGCTCTTTCAAAAATCTCCTGAAGTTCCTCTGATGTAAGTTTGACAAAAAATAATTTATTGTCAATTATTCCAGGTGTAGCAACAAAACCTTTTTCACTTATAGGGGTATTTCAGCATTGTGAATGAAATTACTTCGCATACGGTATATTAATTTAACAACTTTCTTCAAGACAACTTCTTGAAGTTGTTTGTCTTCTTTAAAGTTGCAGCCAAATTTTGGGCAGCATTCACTATAATATTCTATCCAACAATATTCCCAGTTATAACATAAAGGCATAAAGGCTTCATAAACGGAGAACCCATATTTTTCCTTCAATTCCTCAATATTATTAACTGAACTCATAGGACGATTTCCCATGGCATGCATACTATACTGCTTCACGACTTTGGTCTTCTTTAGTCTGAAGGATTTTACTATCTTAATTTTATCTTCAATAGTAACATATTTTTGAAGAAATATATAACACTTCGTTGCGAACCAAAAACGCATAATAGTCCTTTTTCAGAGACTTTATTATCTTCTTAAATTCATTTACATCTATTTTTTCATAATTCGATAAGCAGCATTCTATTTTTTCATCTCGACTTAACACCCAGTCCTGAAATGGTATATATTTTCTTTCTCTTCTGGCAAGACGCTCAATTATAGAAATTATCATTACTAATTTAATGAAAGGGGCTTTTACGTATTTTTAGCAATTAAGTAAAATTGGCATAGTCTTATGAATAGTTCTGCGTCACGAGGATTCCTAAACGAATTCACATATTCAATAAATTTCTCTTTTGAAGGAAATAATGAATTAACTGCTTCGAATGCCTCACTAATCCACGTGTTGATAGTATTCTCTCTATTTTCAGGAAATTCCTTAATGGTAGGGAAAATATCTTTCCGAAGTTTGGTCATGACTTATAACCTCTTCATGTTATTTGTTTCTTTTCCATAGCAGTTTTGTTTTTCCTGCCGTTTTTTGTTTTAGCGGTTTTGTTTGAGCTATGAATGGATATTCAGCTGTTGCTTGTCCTATGGCCAAGAATGTTCTTGGCGGCAAAGCTTTTGTTATTGAGAATATTGTTTCCTCATCTATTT
>JAEOSG010000123.1 GCA_016840485.1 Candidatus Baldrarchaeota archaeon | reverse complement strand
TGTTAAATTAGGATAGAAAATGATATTTAAATATTGGTTAACTAGAAAGTTAAATTTAACAATCAGCTATTAATTTAACGAAAACTTTAGTGGATCTGAAAAATGATGCCATAAAAGCTAACATAACGGCTGTATAAAACATGTTATTACCAAGAAGCACTCAAACATATTAAAAACACCAAAAATGGAAAGAGGGAATTTTTCCAATATGAACGATTACGTTGTTTTGGCAATTGAAAATTACTTTTAACAGTTTTAGGGCGCATCGCAATGCAACTTCTACTAGTAAACTATATAGCTAAAAGTAATTTTAAGTACAATAGCAATTTTAAGTAGCAATTTTAAGTACCTTCGTACTTACGAACAACTTGTTATAAAATTATAAGATAACAATAGGATTAGATTCACTTTTTTAGCTCTCTGGACAGTTCAATTAGTCTAATTGTTAGTAATTCAGATAAATGAGATGTTTCCTCAGCTGTAAAGAAACTCCTTATCGATGAGTCATAAAATAAATTTATTAGTGGCGGAAATTCCTCATCACCCAAGTCAATAACTAAATATACTGGAATAAGCGGCAAAATGTAAATTTTAATAGCTATGTCATAATCCTCAACTCTTACTTCTGTACCCCCCAATATTTTTGCGGTCTCAATAAGTACATCAATATCATCGCTGAACTCACGTTCTAGCAATTTTAGCACATTATTTTCGTAAGTTTTAAAATATAGATCCCCACCATAGATCTGCTTAAAGGTAATTAGATGGCCTGTTTCTTTTTCCTCCTGGGAAACTGAGTACCTATGTAGTATAAAGTAGATAGTTGGAGCGATGTCTGATCTATCTCTGAGCAAATATTCATCATATACATCTCCATTAAGCAAGTTCAATCTAAAACCCAAAAATTTAAGTTCATCCTTATTTGGAAACCCTAATTTACCTTTTAATTTTTTTATCGTATTAGAAACCTTTTCCCAGTTCCAAATACTGGCATACATATCCTAACATAATCTAAGAAAATTAAAAAAATTTTGGAAGAGTATGAGTAAGTTTTAAGTGAATATACTTTGTGAATCTATCTGGTTGATATAAATGACCAGAGTTATTTCAGTATCTGGTAAGGGTGGAACAGGAAAGACGACGATAGCGGCATTGATTTTAAAGGTAATGGTTGATGTAGGAAAATATAATATTCTAGCTGTGGACGCAGATCCAGATACGAATTTACCTGACGTACTAAACATTGAGGTTCATAAGACAGTGGGTGAAGCTGCAAATGAACTGAAGAAGAAAATTGAACAAGGATCACTGTCGTATGGAATTTCAAAAAGAGATTTGCTTGAGGGATGGGTATATAGTACACTGATAGAAGAAGAAGGGTTTGACTTATTGGTTATGGGTAGAACCGAGGGCGAAGGATGCTATTGCTACGTAAATAGTATATTAACAAGGATATTGGATACTATCATATCAAATTACGATATTGTATTAATGGATATGGAGGCTGGACTTGAGCATCTTAGTAGGAGAACAGATAAGAACGTAGATACAATGCTCATAGTCACAGATCCCTCAAAAATGGGTTTCAAAACCGCTAAGAGAATTAAAGAATTAGCCAAAGAGGTACATATTGAAATTAAGGACTTCTATCTGATTGGGAACAAGTTTCCATTAAACTTTGAAGAGAAATTTGCGGAAATTGCTAGGTCAATTGGCATAAAACCCGCAGGCATAGTTCCAGAAGACCCATACATATATGAATATAATTTAAATGGTAAATCCTTATTCAATTTGCCGAGTGAAGCACCTGCATTACAAGCTGTAAAGAAAATAGTTAATAAGATTGGTCTAGTTTGATGAAATGATCTTTTATTCGTTAACTTAATATTGAGCATATGCTAATAAATGTTAATACCGCTCTACCTTAAAGTTTAGCAAATTTAGTATAAGCTAACAAATGTACGGCGGCTGGAAAGATGAAATATGTGAACATTACAATTCAACCATATGGAAAGAGGATAAAAATAAGTACCGAAACCAATCTTTTAGATGCTTTAAGAAATGCTGGCATCATTATCAGAAGTGTCTGTGGAGGCCAAGGAGAATGCGGAAAATGTAAGATAATTGTAAAGTCTGGTAAATTTGACTTTAAGTACAACCCGGATGAAAAGTTGTTAACACCAGACGAACTAAGAAATGGATATGTTTTAGCATGCCTGACAAAATGTTTGAGTGATTGTGAAATATTTATTCCACCTGAAACAATTATTGAGAAACCTAAAATCCAAGCTGAAGTCATGCTACCCACGGTTTCTCCAAACCCCATGATACGCAAAATATTTCTTCCCGGTGACGTAGCAATAAAAGACCTACAAGAACTATTAGGTTATGAAATCAACGCAAAAGTAGAGTTTTCAGAATCGTTGCTGTCTAAAATAGAAACGATTAAAAAATCGTATCCAGAGGGGTTAACATTCGTATTGTCAAGATATGTTAACAACGTCATTGATGTTGAAGGAGGAAATACTTCTAATAGAATTTACGGTTTAGCTGTCGATATTGGTACCACAAAGATAGTTGCCTATCTAATAGATTTAGTTACAGGCAAGAAACTGGATTCGGAATCCGAGTATAATGCTCAATTAAGTTATGGTGAAGACGTGGTTTCCAGGGTTGGATACGCACTAGAGCATGAAGGAGGACTAAAAACCCTTCAAAAAGCTGCTGTAGACACTATTAACCTTTTAATTAAAAGATTCGAGTCAAAACTTAACATTAGAGCAAGCGAGATATACGATGTAAGTGTAGCTGGAAACACAGTTATGGAGTATTTATTTGTTGGCGAAAATCCCGAACCATTACTTGTAACTAAATATAAAGTTGAGATACCTAGAAAAGCATTTATATTGAATGCAGCTGATTTGGGTCTTAATGTCAATCCTCGTGCAAAAGTCTATTGTTTGCCAAATGCAGGTAGATTTTTAGGCGGGGATACTATTGGAGATATACTTGTGTCTGGAATGCATAAAAGTCCAGAGATTTCTCTTTTGATTGACATAGGAACTAATGTTGAAGTCGTGATTGGTAGTGAGGGATGGTTATTAGCAACAACGGCTGCCGCTGGACCTGCATTTGAAGGCTGGGGTGTTAGATTCGGTATGAGGGCTACCAACGGAGCTATAGAAAGTGTAAAAATTGATCCGCAATCTTTAAAGGCTAAGTACAAGGTAATAGGGAACACAAAGCCAAAAGGAATCTGTGGATCTGGGTTAATAGATTTATTGAGCGAACTATTTAGAAACGGCATAATTGATGCATTGGGTAAATTTAATAGAAAAATTAAGTCACCTTACGTGCGTGAGGGTATTGACGGTTACGAATATGTCGTTGTCCCTAGGGAGAATAGTGCTACCGGTACGGATATAGTAATTACAGAGAAAGATATTGCTAATTTGATAGACTCTAAATCTGCTGCTTGCGCGGCAATATCTGTTTTGATGAAAAAAATGAGATTATCTGTCGAAGATATCACTAGAGTATATATATGTGGTGCTTTTGGAAGCTATATTAATCCAAATAATGCTACTGCAATAGGATTGTTGCCAGAATTCACAAACGCTAGAATAATATATCTAGGTAACGGATCTGTAGGCGGGGCGTATCTTACGTTAGTGTCTAGTAAATTTAGGGACGAAGCTGTTGAAGTAGCTAAGCTATTAGCATACTACGACCTACTTAAGGATGCTGATTTTATGGATGAATATCTAGCTGGCTTTGTTTTACCGGGTAAAAAGGAGCTATTCCCCACTTGGTGGGAAACAAGTAAAAAAATTAAAAGATATCACTAAAACTATAGTACTTCCTCTCCAAATATCTCTTTTAATACTTCAGGCTTCCACTTTTCAAATACAAACTTGCCTATCTCACTTGAATCCAGTGGACCGACCAAGACGCGCCAACCTGTTGCATCTTCAATATCACCAGCTAACCTAGCTGCCTTACCGGGAATAATAAGTACTCTATGCTTAACCATTTTTTCCAAACCTGCTTCACTTAGAGTTTCTGCTACAACATCTGGTGTGAATTTTTTGCCGGGGACTGCGCATTCAACAGCTATACCCTCAGTGTCGATAACCAGTAAATAGCCATTAACTTTAGCGCTTTCAATGTCTGAGCTCACTAGCGAATAAGTTAATGCATAATTTCCTGTTACAAACACTGGTGATTTCTCATCAGGACTGCCTAATGTCCTTAATCCAGGAGTCACAGCTACTGGCCGCCTAGGATCTGTATATAGATTGAATCTCCACATAACTAGCGGTAGATATACCCAGCCTTCAAGCGAATGCATAATTAACAAGTCGGCGTATCTGGTCATTAGCATGGTGGCTGTAATGGTTTCCCACCACATCTTTTGCTGCGTATCACCGTCAATCATTTTCCAAGCTACAATGGGTGTACCTATTAATGGAAATCTAGCAAATTTATAATCCTCATTGCACGCTTTCCATCTCAGTTTGGTAAATGCATTAATTGTGTATGCCAATCCTTTGGATCCGGTAAAGGTTCCTGGGTCCAAGGCCAAGTCTTCAATACCTAGCTCGAGATATGTATTTACTAAAGAAACTAGCATGTTTAGATCCCCAGGGCTAAATAGCACGACAGGAGCCCTATGTTTCTTAACAACATCAGCCATTTCTTTCCAGTTATCTTTTGTAGCTGCGTAAATTAGGGGACTGGCATCTGATAAAACAGATAAGCCTGCTTCAATCACTTTCGGGTTTAGTGAACATAATATCAATGGCAGATCGGTGTTTTCAGATACAAATTTAACTGTTTCTCTATATTTTTCAGGATCGTTTGTTACCGATCGTACAGCTAGTAAATCTAAGTAAAGCTTTCTACCGATATATTCGTACTCAAAATTCTCTACAAATTCTATTCTCTTAGCAATTTCCTCTTTAGACATCGAGTCATCAACGTCTATAGCTATTGGAGTCGGATTAATGTATGTTAATTCATGTCTATGCATGACGTATTCGCCGCCGATTTTTACTGTTTTCTTAGCACTTTTTATCTCGATCTCTCTGACCATAGGACTCAGAATGGCTTTTAGTTTTTCGTAGCTTCCTTTATACTTTGGTTCTTTAAGTAACGGTTTACAGAGTTCTAATCTAGTTTCCATGTTAACAAGTTTTACTGCAAATGCCATACAGTTCTCTTCACCGCATTCTTTGCAGTTTGTTCTTGGAAGCAATTTATATACTTCTATTGGGCTAACTGCTTTCCAAGGCATTTACATTCACCTCATATCTTCCAACTAACCCAATCCATAATATCCTCAGCTTTACCTAATTTACCAGACATCAATACTTCAACGATTTCATTTACTGTTTGCATCGTTAATGGGTGCATAGTCATTATATAGTCTGCTCCTGCAAGAATGTTAATTATCCCAGTTAATGTTTCCCATAGTGGTGTTCTAATCTCCCTTGGACCCCAGAATGGATCCATCTTTAACCACGCTTCTCTGGCGGCTAAAGCGTTTGTAACTCCTGTTGCCAATGGCTGCTGTAACTCAGAATCCCCTTTTAACGCACCTAATCTAGCTCTTTCCATAACAGTGAAACCGTAGTCAAGACCGTATCCAATTCCGGCTGTGTTTGTATCCATTAATATCCTCTCCTTGGGTAGATAATCAAATAGCTTTCTGTTCAATTCCCTTGCCTTATCTAAGTCCATTGGTGTAAACGCGATTACTATGCAATCCTTATTTTTAATGTATTCACAGATTTCTTCAAGCTTCATATCCAAATTTAAAGAGTTTAGTACTATGCGTTCACCTTCTGCGACGTCAACAACCGCCTTGAATACTTCAGGGTCCTTCTCTGGATTTCCACTGCCGCCTACCGTTATTGGAACCTTAACAGCTTGTAAAACCTCCTCAACGACTTTAGCTGCTTCGCGTGGGGGTGTATCTTTAATGTAAGGATCGGTGCTTATTAAATGTAGGTTTATTAATTCGGCTCCAAATTTATTGACACATTTCTTAGCCCATTCAGCAGGGTCATCCATGACATCATCAACATATTGCTTAACAGCTCTGGGTAGACCAATTCTCATATCGAATACATCTAACCCAATAATGGGTCGATGCGGCATTGCTTCTTCAATACCGACTAATCTATATACTGGTGGCAGCGTTTCTCCACCCACGATTAACGTTCTATCTCTAGTTCCACCTTCACTCTTTGTAGACCCTATCTTAACTTCATGGATTTTACCCACAAACTCGAACTTCGGTTCTTCAAGCTCCGTAGTTAATATCTCTTCTATTACCTTAACCTCTTCAGCGACGGCAGGTGCCATAGCTTGTTTCAACATGCTTGGCTGTACAATAATCTTTAATTCATCAGCTTCAATAATCACATCTTCGAGTACGAGTTCAAATTTACCGTATTTCTGAAACGCCTCCGATAGCCTTGAGGATATTAACCCTATAATGTCAATTGATAAACTATTTTTAGCCTTCTTTTTCTCAGATTCCGTCATCTCAATCACTTTCCCCTAATAATTAATTTTTTAGCATAAATTCTAACATTTGTTAGCGATATTGGTATACCAGTCACAGCTGCTAACTCCTCAGGGGGCACTTTCGCTTCTTCAACCGCTTCCTCAGCTTCAGCAACTACTAATTCTTTCCATCTCTCCACCACTGGGTGTCCTTTCTCCTCGAGGAACTTCTTTAGCTCGTCTATGCTTCCCACATCTTTCTCGGTAGCTATTTTGTCTATTAGATCTGGTGGGATTGCGTCTTTTACTCTTTCCTTAAGCTCTGATGGTAACCATACGATTCTTTTCCAGCCTCCATCTGCTTGTAAGAATTTCCTTGACCTCATGTATTCGATTGACAGTCCATGGAAACCATCCACTTGTCTTCCACCAGCTGTTGAGTCAGCTATTTGACCAAATGTTAATCCATTGACTGTAATACCTTTGAATCCACGATGAACAATACCAAATCCATCAACTTCCGGTATATAAAATGCTGCTGCCTCGAAACAACCACATGAGGTATGCGGATATCCGAATGCCGTATATAACCATACGCGAGTGACTGCTCCGAATGTTTTTTTCGCAAGAGCCTCGTTTGCACCACTATACTCGCCTTTCACGGGATCTAAACATTCACCTTTGGGTATTTCGAATATTGGTCCTTTTGGATCTATTGCAACGGCGGCTCTACCATCAAGCCAGCTGATTGCGCCACAATTGGCATATCTCTCGGGTGTTATTACACAGCAATGTGTGGGTGCAAATGATTGGCATAATGTACAGCCATAAAATACATCTACATCCTCATCTCTCATACCTCTAACTCTGGCGTCTCTAGCTTCATAAATTTTCAAGGCTTCATTGTATGGTTCAATAATTTTCTCAGGATCCGTTATGAATGTGACTTGAATCTTCTCTATCATCGGAAATTCGCTTTTAAACAGTCTAATTAATACTTTACCCAGCCACTTTAGAGTATCAAAACCTTTTTGAAAAGATCTTTTACTTACTCTGCACCAAATATCATATCTCTGATTCAAATGCATGAATCCCTGGACATAATTACAGTATTCATGTATCCTCCTCTCCATCACGCCTTCAAATAGTTCTTCCAT
>JAEOSG010000037.1 GCA_016840485.1 Candidatus Baldrarchaeota archaeon | reverse complement strand
GTTGCTTTGAAGGCTATTAGGTTTAGTGGTTATAGGCCTAGGAGGCTTTTTGTTATTTTCTGTCTCCTCACAGCCTTCCTCTCAGGAATAATAGGAAACATAACAGCCATGCTAATCATAGGAACCCTAACAGTACTAACCTTAGTACCGCTTGGAGTGGACCCGGTACCATTCCTTATCGCTGAGGTAATTATATCAAATGTCGGAAGCCTAATGACCTTAATTGGTGGGATTCCACCGATTTTAGTTAGTAGTGCAGCAGGTCTATCCTTCTTCGAATTCACAGTTTTCTCCATGCCTTTCTGTATAACCTTAGTGCTTATTACAACAAATATTCTTTTACTTATATTTAAGAAAAAAATCCCCGCAGAATTTGAATTTGACATAGCAGTTTTTGAAGAAATGGATCCATGGGTCGTTGTCACCGATAAAAAATTATTTTGGAGAAGCCTAATAATACTTGCTTTAACTATAGTTCTTTTTGTAATTTATGATAGACTCCGTCTCACACTTGAATTTGTCGCGATGCTTGGAGGGGTAATGCTTCTATTTCTAAGCGGAGTTGACCCAGAAGACGTGTTCAGAAACCTCGAATGGGGTACCATATTCTTTTTCATAGGTTTCTTTGTTCTTATAGGATCCATTGAAAAAAGCGGTCTCTTAGAAGAAATCGCAAAGGAACTTTCACGTATAGCTGGTTCAAATCTCCTAGTCGCAATGCTAATGTTAATGTGGATCGGAGGACTACTTTCTGCTGTCATTGACAACATTCCTGTCACCCTTACCCTAATTCCCGTTGTAAAAAGTTTGTCTGCTTTAACCGGGCTAGACATTACACCTCTTTGGTGGGCACTCCTATATGGTGTAGTATTGGGCGGGAATTTTTCTCCTTTGGCAAGTCCTTGTGGAATTATCATGCTTGGTATTGCAAAAAAGGAAGGATACGACGTATCATTCAAGGAATTTGTAAAAGTGGGTGCGCCGCTTGCAATACTACAGATTTTTATTAGCCTTATGTATGTTATATTTGTGTTCGGAGGTTAAAAAATGTCTGAGGAAGAGAAGCCACCAAAGTTAAAATCGAAAACTAGAGAGGAATTAATTGAAAAATTCATGGAGGAGGTTTCAAGAGTTAAACCAGCTTTCGAAGTGCTCAAAGTGGTTCCAACGATACCGGAAATACGTAGAATTATGATCATTATCAGCGACTTTGAAAAACATAATAATGCCATTCTTACAGGGGAGTTTCTGGCGAAAAAATTCAATGCACAAATATCTGTAATATCCTTGATAGATGCCGTTAGAGAGAAGCCCGAAGACTTGCCGGAGCTAGTTGAGAAAACCAAGAACGAAATTCATAGAGCTGCAAAACATATAGTAGTTGAGGGAATATCGCTTTCAGGAGAAGCAGTGAAAGAAGGAGTTGTGTCCGAAAAGCTTACAGAAGCTATCGAAGAGGAAAAGGCTGAACTTGTGGTTGTACCTAAACATTACGGTGAAGTGATGCCACCAAAGGAGGAGGAAATACGATTAGGAATGGTCACTGAACATCTTCTGTGGAAGGTACAGTTGCCTGTGATGATCGTTGAGGAAGGAATAGAAATCTCTGAGGAAATGTTTAATAGAGTTGTAGTTTTGATTAAGGGAACGGAGAAAAAACTGGATAATTTGGGATACGGAGTAGCTTTAGCTAAGCCTGACGGAAAAATTTATTTATTATCAGTAATTAATGCAGAAGAAGTCCAGTTAAGGGCGGAAGCAAGTGGAAAGAGTATGGCTGATGTCGCAGATGAGTTAAAGAAGAGTAGAGAGGAACTTTTAGCGGTGGCTGCCAAAAATATTAGAAACATCGGGATTAAGGATGTAGAGATTAGGGTTAAAGTAGGGTCTCCGATTGAAGAAATTTTGAAGGAACTGAAGAGTATAGGTGGTATCATAGTTGTAAATAAGGCTGCAGAAGAAATTGATAAATTAGGAAGGGTAGCGGAATACGTTGTAAGGAAATGTAACCTTGTGTTACTGGTTCCAACTAGGTAACCTCTTTCCTGATTGCTTTGATATTTTTAATGTTGCACTCTCTACCCCTAGTAATTTCAACATCTGTACTTCCGCATTTTGGACATTTCAAGAACACAACAGGGTAAATTGCGTGATATTCAGGCCCATTATAGCTTATTTTACCGGTATATTTACAGCTATTACATCGAATTTCGGGTTGGATAACTTCTATTTTGATTTTCGCATCTTGGGCTATTGTGTCCTCAGAAAGCACTTTTAAAGCAAATTTAAGTTGATCTGGGTTAAGGAACGTTAACTGTCCAACCTCAAGATTTATCTCTAAGATTTTCTCCACGCCATTTTCTTTAGCTACTTTCATCACTATGTTAAAGATTTGCTGAGCCATTGAAAACTCGTGCATAACAGTTCACTTCAAACCTTTCAGACCCTTTAAACTTTTTAATTTTTCCATAGAATTCAGTCTTTGTTTTATCTACTTTTATAAAAAAACAATATGTTAGCTCGTAGTTTCCATCGTCTTCGTTAGTTTTGATAAATTTCAGAAGCGGATAGATACGATTCTTCTGGGACGTATTCAGATACCTGAAGTACCTTAAGTGCGTAAAACGCTACCATTAATGCGAAAACAGTTATTACAAGTTCAGTTAAAATTATGCTTTGTGTTAAATAAGCAACTGTCACGGCGACGAAATCAACTGCTGCATGAATCGCTATAGCTAAATACAAATACATCTTTCTTCTAAGGGCTTGAAAAATCAGGAAAGTAAGCGAAACATGTAGAAGAACAGCAACCCATCTTTCAAACGCCCCTGCAAGTCCGCCTACAAAAAATTCATGTGGCGAAGTGTAAGATGGAAGTTCAGGTATAGACGCGTCTAAGTCTAAGAAGATGGCTATTAAAATTATTGAGGAAACATATATGATAAGAGCTTCGAAGAACCCCCATCCTAAACCCATAGATAGAACATGAGCTTTGCTTTTTCTAAATTTCCCCCATCTTTTCATGAAGAAGTATCTGAAGAGTTCCTCAAATAAACCTGCAAGTATAGACGCATAAGCGTAATAAACTAATTCCAGCGGAAACAGGGATCGCAGTAATAGTAGAGGTGTTCTCGCAATTAACGCTAAAAACCATATTATACCGCCAAGAATAAAGACTATCCACAAATTGCCTTTAAAGTCGACTTTATATGTGAAAAAACCCAAAATAGGTCCTAGGGCAATCACGGACAATAACAAACCGTAAAGAGTAAATTCCCACACTCTTTGTCACCCAATCAAAGTTTATAAACTACTAAGTAGATCTCCTTTTAAGATTTATCAGAATGATTTGACGAGTTTGCAAAATTATCTAATATTCTTAAATCTAATGGCTGTAAATAAGCTTTTACGTTGATTGTTTTTGCTATTTTCCGAATTTCTTATCAAATATGTATATTTTCCAGTACAATGTCTTGTTTTCTTCAAATTAAAAAGGTAGGTCATCAAGGCGTTTAATGCGATTTCGGCTTGTATATTATTTTCCCGGCGTCATCTCGTGTTTCTATTCCCTTGAATTCTTCTTTAAGTTTCATTTTAAATTCTTCTGATTTCAAAATTTCTAAGAAAAGTTTTGTAGACTGTTTATTTACGCTATCGATAGAAATTAGGAAGTCATAGTTTTCCTCAGCTACTGGAATAAATTCTAGGTTAAACATTTCTGCAACTGTTCTAATCCCTAGACCTACGTCAGCTTTTCCATGAAGAACTGCGGATGCCACTGCACTATGTGTTTTTGCCTCCACATCGTAGCCTTTAATTTTACTTATAAGTTCTTCAAAAGGCAAATTGAGTTTCCTTGCTAATTTTTTGAGTTCAATATCGATGAGGGTTCTTGTACCCGATCCCTTATTTCTATTGATAAATCTTATGTCCTCCCTTAAGAGATCGGGAAAGCCTTGGAAATCTTTGGGATTTCCCTTAGCGACAATAAATCCCTGCTCCCTAATATATCCTCTAACTAAAACAGCTTTGTTTTTAAGACCAAACTTTTCAATGAAGGGAACATTATAGGTTCCAGTTTTTTCATCAAGTAGATGAACGCCTGCGATATCTGCTTCTCCACGTTTAATAGCCATAAAACCTCCGGTAGAGCCCACGTTGAGAATTCTCATGTTGATGTTTGGCCAATGTTTCCTCATAAGTTTATAGATTAAATCGACACCTAAACAATGACTGCCAATAAAAACTAGATCTGGTAATTTAATGTCTTTGCTAAAAAGTTTAACTTGAACTCTTTCACCCTCATCAACAAACTCAACGTCTTCAGGTATTTCAAAATATCCGTCAGCATTAGCTAAGTTTGTAATTGTTCCAGAACCACCCGGAGTTGGTACAGCAACTAAATTACCATCCTTATCTCTCGCTAACGACACCGAAACAAGATATTTTCTTCCAGGTGGAGCATAAATTCTTGTTTTTAGAACAGTTGAAACGGTATCCTCTTGTACAACAGGGGGTAAACCAGCCATTTTCCTTATGACTGGTGCAACAATTAATCTAAAGATTGTTAATGCAGACGTTGGATAACCAGGTAATCCAAATAAAGGTTTATTATCAACAACTGCTATGACTGTAGGTTTACCAGGTTTAATTTTGATACCGTGAACTATAACTCCTGGTTCACCGAGTTGCTCAACAATTTGGTAAAGAACATCTTTAACGCCTGCAGAAGTGCTACCGGAAGTAATTACAATATCAGCTTTTTCAAAGCCTTCTCTAATCATATCAATTATTTCTCTGACATCGTCCTTAGCTATCCCGATGAATATTGGTTCGCCGCCGCACTCTTTAACGGCAGAAAATATTGAGGGCCCATTTATATCATAGATTTTTCCGTATGGAAGTTTTTCTCCAGCTTTAACAATTTCATCTCCAGTGCTAATTATTGCAACTTTTGGTTTACGATAAACCTTAATGCTAACTTTACCTATTGCAGCTAAAACACCAATTTCCCTAGAAGTTAGCAACTGACCCTCTCTAAGAATAAGTTCGCCGACCATAATATCGGAACCAGCGGGTTGAACATTTTCGCTTGGAACAACAGGTTTAAAAATTTTAACATAGCCATTTTCCTCTTCCGTATATTCAACCATAACTACAGCATTAGCACCACTCGGCATGGGAGCTCCAGTACCGATTTCAGCCGCTTCACCTCTATTAACATGAATTTCAGGTTTGAACCCAACTTTAACTTTACCAATAATCTTCAATTTAACAGGTTTATCCTCACGGGCTCCAAAAGTATCTGCTGCTTTTACTGCGTAGCCGTCCATGGCTGCTCGGTCGAAAGGCGGAACATCAACCTCAGAGTAAACATCCTCAGCCAAAACACGGCCAAAAGCATCGAATAAAGGTATCTCTTCAAAGCCTAAAGGTTTAGGTTCAAAATGTTCATAGAGTTTTTTGACAGCTTCTTCGAGGGTAACTAGAGTTTTGAATATTTTTCTCATGTAAATCACCTAGCTTTCATAGTGATATTAAAATTTATGATAGGAGAGTTGTGAATGAAATTATTTCAACCTCTTCTCCCTTTTCGTAACCCTCAATGTCTTCAGGAACGATTAAAATCCCATCAGATCTAGCTAAACTTGATAGTATCCCTGATCCTGAGATTCTAATCGGATATGCATAGAGTTTGCCATTCTTCTCTTCTAATCTGACCCTTACGTAATGTCTAGTGCCAGTTTTAGAAGCAACTCTGCTGGCAAGTATGGCTTTAACCGTTGGTATGAACCTTTTTTCCTTAATTCCAAGTTTAAGTTCAATTAAAGGCCGAACAAATAAGATAAAGTCTATAATAGCAGCAACTGGGTATCCAGGAAGACAAACAACAGGCTTACCACCTATAGAAGCGAGTGCAACGGGCTTCCCCGGGCTTATAGCCACTCCGTGGACAACAATTCCTGGTTCACCAAGTTCTTGAACAACTTTTGGCACTAAATCTTTTTCACCAACACTTGTCCCACCAGAAATAACAACAATATCAGCTTTCTCTAGGCCTGCACGAACTCTTTCGCCAATCTCCTTCTCATCATCACCAACAATACCTAAATCTAGGGGGATTCCGCCAAACTTTAGTGCTAATCCCTTAAATGCAGTCCTATTTGTCTCAATAATCTTATCAGATAAGTCAGATGGAAACTTTGCATTTAATGGGTCAATTAATTCTTCACCACACGCTATTAATGCAACTACAGGTTTTTTCCGAACTTTCACCTTTAAAACTTTTAGAGAAACAAGAAGGGAGGCATCAAAAGGGGTTAACACCTTACCTTGACTTAAAATTTTTTCACCCTTCTTAATGTCTTCACCACGTTCAGAAACATTCTCACCTGGAGAAACAGACTTATAAACCTCAATAGAACCATTAACTCGCTTAGTATATTCAACCATCACAACAGCATCTGCTCCCTTAGGCATAGGTGCACCAGTGCTAATTTTAACAGCTTCATGTTCTTTAACTTCGCCTTTAAACCCTTTACCAGCATAAGCTTCACCTACAACACGAAGAACAACAGGGCTATTCAAGCTGGCACCTTGAGTATCTGCTGCTTTTACTGCGTAGCCGTCCATGGCTGCTCGGTCGAAAGGCGGAACATCAACCTCAGAGTAAACATCCTCAGCCAAAACACGGCCAAAAACATTATCTACAGAAACCTCCTCTGCTGGACATGGTGTCTTGTCTATTTTCCCTAAAAACCTTTTTAGGGCTTGATTTACCGTTACTACTTTTTTAAACCCCTTTGCTCTAATCTCGCTCATTATCGTCACACGCCAACATTAGATGTAATATTAGTTAATGTTAAGACAAGAGATTAACATTGATTATTAAACTGCTTCATTTCTCAACAACTTTGGGACCTAACTTAAAATTTGTTTTCATAGAAAATTCACAATCGCAAAACATAATTTCAGCAGAATAAGGATAATCAGATCGCATGCACAAGCTTAACTATTATATTTTCTTCTATTTTATTGTTTCCAGGATTTCTTTAACTTCTTTTATGAAAGCTTCTATTGAAGGCTCATATAAAGGTTTTACTTGATTTTTGACGTGTTTATGGTGTGGAAAAGTAGCTATTTGCCTATGGTGAGGCGCGTTGTTATAACGCATAACTGCTTTCTTCCCTATAACAACACATACGCATATTTTACAATGATACCGTTAACTAATCTTTCGTATATGTCTATCATTTTTTCGCTCTTTATACTTGCTCTTAGCTTAAAATAACCTGAAAATGGGTTTAATGGCTCAACATCTATTCTTTGAAGGAAAATCGCCTCAACAACTGGAATTTTCCTAAGCAATTCAGCTATGTGTATTACCCGGCTACTTACTTTCCACAATTTTTTTCAACTTATTTTCAACTCGTTTCAATTCTTCAGCATCAACCTCCCATCCTAAGAAATCGGCTAGAATATCTGGATCTTCTGGTTCGGGTAATATTCCTGTTTTCCACCGTTCTAAAAATTCTTCCGTAGACATACCATATTTTTGCTCATTTTCCTTTATTCGCTTTAATAGCCACTTACGCTTAGCAATCAACTTCTCTAATGCCTTAATAGCTTTGTCAAGTACAGTTGACATAGTCATCCACCTAACGTATATTTATATTACCATTTACTTGTAAATTCTCTGATAATATTTCGCTGTACATTTATACTTCTGTAATGCTTAATAATATTAGTTAAAGTATTCCCAATATCAGCTAACCTAGCATTTAGTGTCGTCAAGATAATGTTAAACTTCTCTAATGTAAGGTTACCCAAATCGAATCCTGCTTAAACAGTATAGTGATGATGAGTGAAAAGGTGTGGTGCCGTGAGTGGTAAGGTTGCATTAGTTTTTAGTAGGGAATTTGCGGCCTATAGTTTTGGGCCATTTCATCCTTTGCGGCCTGAAAGACAAATATTAACATACGAATTAATTAGAGAACTCGGATTACTTGATAATCAAAATGTCTCTGTTTTAATGCCGAGAATGGCTACCATGGATGAATTGAAGCTTTTCCATACTCAGGAGTACATTGATAGAGTTAAGGAGAAAAGCGAACTTGGCTACGGTTACCTTGATTACGGAGATACACCCGCAACCAAAGGAATTTTTGAAGCGTCTGCTTTAAGAGTTGGCGCAACAATCACAGCTTCCAAATGTGTAGCTGAGAGGAAGTTTACACATGCATTTAACTTCTCTGGAGGTTTACACCATGCAAGAAGTAGTGCTGCTGCTGGTTTCTGCGTCTTTAACGACATCGTTATTGCCGTAAAATATCTTAAGAAAAATTTTAACGTGAAGAAAATCGCCATTGTCGATATCGATGCTCACCATGCCGATGGTACTCAAGAAGCTTTTTATGACGACCCAACTGTTTTAACAATCTCTTTCCATGAAGATGGCCGCTACCTATATCCCGGTACAGGTTTCATCGACGAATATGGTTCTGGTCCTGGTATTGGATACTCTGTTAATGTTCCTTTGCCCCCAAAAACCTTTGATGACGCTTATCTCTACGCTTTTAATGCAGTTGTACCTCCTCTCATAGAATTTTTTGAACCAGATATCATTATTCAACAATTTGGCGTAGATACTCATTATACGGATCCACTTACCCATTTTGCTCTAACAACCAAAACATATGAAAAAATTGCGGAAAAAATGCATGAACTTGCACATAAATACTCTGATGGTAGACTGATAGTTGTGGGGGGTGGAGGATACAATCCTGAAGCGACTGCAAGATCTTGGACCATTGCCTTTGCCACGTTTCTTGGATTTAAATTTCCAAGAGAAACTCCAGAGAAGTGGAGAAAACTTTGCGAAAAATATGGAGTAGAGCCGTCAAAATATTTACATGATGAAAAAATGCCTGAAATAGTTGAAGTGAGGAAGGAAATTGTTTTTAACAGAGTGGAAAAGGTTGTTGAAGAAATTCGTAGGACGATATGGCCCTTCCTCTTTTAGAACACTAAATTAGTTTAACCGTTTAAAAACCTTCTATATTCTCTATTTTTATATCCTTACCCACGGGGCAAACATTCATACATATCCTACACTGAAGCCTAGTATAATTTGTTACATATTTCACCATTTTCCTCTGCAATTTTAACATTTCTTCGCTAGGATCAAATTCAGCGATACGTTTATCTCTCTCAAAACCATTTTCAGACAAAGCTCCTGTAGGGCAGGCTTTTATACATAGGTTGCAGTTTGAACAGAAATCTTCAGACAATTCTTTGTCAGGTTCTATCTCAGCGTCAGTGAAAATTGCTGTAAGTCTCACCCTTGGACCATATTGTGGAGTTACCAACAAATTGTTTTTACCTAATATGCCAAGACCTGCTTTAACAGCAGCATCCTTTAACAATATTACCTTCCAACTATCCATAAACGTCAACGGTCTAGCCTTAAACCCTTGTTTCTCAAGTTTAAAACATACAAGAGATGATCTTGCCATTAAATACTCATAAATCCACTTAGACCAAAAATCCGTCCTATCATACTTTATGTGAATCGTATAATCTAAAGCTTCATCTAGTGTAGCTACTGCCAGCACAATAATGGAATTTGTCCAGCTTGGAGGCTTCCAGTTCGGATCCTTCCTAGTTACCCCAACGAGATCAAAACCAGATTTAAGACATAGATCCTTAATAAAACCGCGATCTAGTCTTTTAACCATCAGTTCACACTCCATTGCCCAGTCGAATCGACATACCAGTGAATATATAAGCCCTTAAAACAGTTTCTGAAAACTTACCTTAATATACTAATATTAAGACCCTACTATTTAAGTCGAGTTTATAATTGCAGATAAAATAGTGTAACCCATTTTGATCTTGTAATTATTCATCAACTTGTCGTAAAACCCCGATTTCACGTCAACATATCAATATATCTTGTTACATTGGTACAAGAATAGCTAGACCGATAAACATTTTTCAAAGTATTGTTACATGTATTTTTGGTGTTCTTTTAGTATTTTTTCTTGTTCTCCCTTTGTTAGGGTTTTGAAATATCCTCTGCCTATTATGTTGTTTGCTATTCCTTTAAATGATCTTTCATCGTATGTTGCCAAATAGTTTATTCCAAGATCGTTTGTAATTTTTATGGAAAAAGCATCCACAAAGCTTAATTGCTTATCATGATATCGTTTAAAGATTTTAATTATGTCATCATATGTGGTTTGGTCCATGTAGAATATAATGATGCCACTTTTCTTCAGTGCGTTTAAAAAGTTGACTGCTGCATTTAAGCTTATTCTATACCTAAGAAGTGTAGCTGTTTCTGATGCAATGAGGTTTGTGGTATATACTCTGCCCCATTTTCCTTCCATGGCATGTATTAATATGCCTATTGAATCTAGGTGATGTGTATCTTTTTTATTGTAAAAGGCGTAAAAAATTCCAGTATCTATTAGTATACTCATTCTTTTGCACCATAAAGTAGTTTATCAACCTGCTCTGAGTCATGTGTCCCCGCTTCTCCTGCAAATTTTAAAGTTTTCAAGAAGACTTCAGGATTCCCTTTAAACTTGTCTAACTCTTTTTCCGCAACGTTAACTATGATTTTAAGTAGTTGTGACATGCTTCTGACTCCAAGTTTCTTTTTTAATACTTCTAGTTTTTCACGGGTCTCACGTTCAACTCTAATTACATTACTCATCTCTCACACCTGTTACAATGTTACAATGTTACATTACTATAAAAGTTTATCTACGAACTTATCTTAGCTACTTGTAGATAACGCTGATCTTCTATCTGCCGATGGTTATTGTCAATTTATACCCGCAAACTTTATTATGCTTGCTCCTCCTTTTGCTCCTAGCGATCTTGCTATAGGTTCGCATTTTGCTACGAGAAAATAGGCTATTGGCTTTTTTATGATATTTGTGTATTCTGTTAGCGCTTCGTAGTTTGCTAATCCTTTTGCTATAATGAGATCTGCTTTCTCTAATTTTTCTAAGAATTCTTTTGAACATTCTTCCAATATTATTCCTGCAGCGTCGCTTCCCGTAGTAATTATTTCGTCGGCAACTTTATCTATGCCTGCTTTTAAAGCGTCTTCTAGCATTACGTCGTTTTGGAATGTTCCACTTTTAACTACGAATGTTACCTTTGTTCCATAGCCTTTTAGTTCTTTTATCAATATTTTATCGAAGAATATTTCTCCGGAGTTATCTGCAAGGTAGAGAATGTTTTTTGAGTTTTTTACTTGTTGCAGTAATTTTTCTGTGTCATCTATGTATGGTTCTTCATGTAAAAGGCGTTCTATTAGTTCTTTTTCTTTAAATGCGTGTCCTGCAACTCCAGGGTCTATAGTGTTGCTAAGTGTTGCTACTATGCATGTTCTTCTAAATCGTTCAATGGGGTCTTTCAATTTCTCTAGTTCTGGTTCTATTTTTGCTGAAAGTTTCTCCGCTATACTATTTGTTTTCTCTTTGTACTCTTTGTAAGGATCCTCGCAGTTGGTTACTTTCTTTACGTATCTAAAGGCATAAGTTGCTATTTGATTGATAGGTAAATTTTTCTCTATTCCGTCAATTAACTGTTTGAGTATATTAGATTGCGCTTTTAGAGTCTTTTCTTTATCTTTAAGTAGAGTTGACAGTTCTTTTGTTCTCACCTTTATTTGACATATAATGCATTCAGGCTCCAGTTTCAAATTTTATTCCTCACTTTTAGTTTATTTAAGTAAAACAACATTCTAGCTTAGAATCCTCCTTATTTCGAAGAATTGCATCACAATATTTTGTAATGAGCTTTTAAAGATTATTTTTAAAAGGGTTTATAAATTTGAAGAAACATGTAATATTAGGGTGGGACTTATGGGTATGGGACTTATAGTTCCCAGATCAGAAGTTGAAAAACTGCGGGAAGTAACTGGTTGGATACTTATTTATGGGCGGAGAAAAACCGGAAAAACTTTTCTTGTCAGAAAATTTCTAAGATATGATTCTTATTATTTTATTTCTAGGTCTTTGGAAGTGTTTTCATATAATAAAGATCTCGAACTGCTTTCATACGATATTTTCTTTGATAGGATAAAAAGGGAAATAGAAGAGAGAAAAACTATAGTCATCGATGAGTTTCAGAGATTGCCACAAAGCTTCTTGGACTTCCTTCATTTCTCAAAAAGTTTTGCTAAATCTCAAATAATATTAGTGGGCTCAAGCTTAAGTTTCGTTAATAAGATCTTAGGCACGGAAAGCCCTTTGTTAGGTATCGTATACCCCTTTAGATTAGGGTTGATAAAACCTAGAGATATTATTTTTTCCCTTTCAAAATACTATAGTGACAAAGAATGTTTACTGTTATCTATGTTTGCACGAGATCCCGTTGTCCTTGAGGCATTAACTCCAAATGATAACTTGGAATCTTTTCTTAGGAGGGTGATTCCAAAGATTAGAGTTGTTGTTAGGTCGTTGATAGGTGAAATCTTCACTGAGGAAGAAAGAGAATTGACAAAGCGATATGAAGCGATAATTAAAGCAGTTGCCGCAGGTAACAAAAAACCGTCAGAGGTAGCTAGTTTTATTTCAGGAATGCTTGGTGAGCATCTAAAATCTCAAGATGTTAAAAAATATTTGAAAAATCTTGTAGAAATGAATTTACTTAAGAGGATTAAAATTTTCAGGAAAAAAGCTTACTTTTATTTTATAGATTCGCCAATAATAGACCTTTACTATTATCTAGATTTAAAAACAGGTTTCTCCGAGCTAGATATTCCAATTGACATATTAATTTCAAAGGCTATGGGTAAAGTACCTTTCTATTATGAAAACTTCGTTGTAGAACTTCTTGCAGAAATTTATGGCTGTGAATTAGAAAAAAGTTTCTCCCCAGAAATAGATGGAATATTAACAAGAGGAAAACAGATAGAAGCTGTCGTAGAGGTGAAAATGGGAAATATCACTACAAAAGAAGTTAACAACTTTTTAAGAAAAGTTGAAGACTTTGATTGTAGGAAAATAGTTATTGCAGAAAATACATTCAAAGATAAACGAGTAGAAAGCATGACAGCAGAACAATTAGTGGAAAAAGCTAAAGAAAAGAAACAGAAATCTTAAACCACTCCAACAATATCTCTTAGCAGTCCATCTAGGAACATTTTATCACACATTATATTAATCACGAACATAACCTATTATGACACGTTTGATGTTCCTTTTAGTATTTAACATCATAGCAACTAGTTTTGTTCTGTTTAATACAAAGTACAAATAAAAATATAAGATTGCAAAAACTACTTTCTTGTTTTTGATAAACCGAAATATCTTTTTAGAGATTCAATGTTCAAGTATAGGTGGATTATCCCAAATCCTATTAGTAGGATGCTTGTAACAGTATGCCACTGTGCCCAAGCACTCCTAGCTATTCCTAGAAATGCTGAATCTTCTAGTTTACCAGGTGTCAGAAGTAAAGCTATGCCTGTTAAACCACTGGCGATACCTAAGAAAAGTAGACTCAGAGAGGTTATTCTCCTAATTAATGGAAACTTCTTTGACTGCTGAATTGTAGGGCGACGATCACTACTATTGCTAAAACGATAACAGTTATCAAGAGAATTTTAAAGTTAGTCGATGCTTGTCTTGCAAATCCATATTGTCCTAAAATTTTAACCTGCATAGTTTCCCCCCACATAGAGCGTAGAAGTGCTAATAAAATTGATAAGTAACACACATTTCATACTGTGAAATTTTAAATGTTACCCTCAACGTTCTATTGACTTAGATTTCCTAGGTTAATAATGTTTTTAGTTCTTGAAATGAATGTATAATAAAGTCTGGCTTCACTTTTACTGTTTTCAATCTTTGTTTTTGAGGATCAAACAGTATGATTTTCATTTTTGCTGCTTTTGCTGCAAGTATATCGTATTCTGTGTCTCCCACTACAATACATTCTTCGTTTTTCATATCTAAGCGTCTTGCAGCTTCTAAAAATACGTCGGGACTTGGCTTTCCTTCTTTAACATCATCTGCTGCAACACAAGTATCAAAGTATTTTTCAATGCTAAACATTTGAAGTATTTCTTTCGCTTTATCCGAAGTTAGTGAAGTGGCCGTTGCAAGTTTGAATCCTCTATTTTTTAAATATTCTAATGTTTCTTTGACCTTAGGGTACAGTTTTACTCTTTTAGCATAGATTTTCCTCTGATTTTCCTCCCACTTCCCCAAAATTTCTTTAATTTGCTGTGGATCAGACACTTTTAGAAGTTGTTTTACAATTTCTTTCCCAGGTATCCCAATTAGCTTCTTCACATCTTTGCTCTCAATATTGTATCCCATTTCTTTTGCAGCTTCAACTAGCGATTCAGCTATTACATCTAACGAATCTATTAATGTACCATCAATATCAAATATAACAGCTCTAACTTTCAATTTCACCACATCACTATCGATTTCAAACTAAATAGTCGACACTATTTTGGCAGTACAAAATATACTGTGATGTTATTTCACGGTTTTAAGGTAGAGTTCCGTATATTTTCTTGAATTTCCCACGTTTAAGAAAAGATAACGTTTAGAGACGGCTTCAACGAGCATTCCATCTGCAACATACCGCTTAACTATCGCGCTTGAATCCAAATAAACGCTCTTCACGTCCATTTCGCATCTCCCTCACAACCTGACCAGCTGACGTATCAATTGATGGCCTCCTCTCTACAATTTCACAGGAAGAAGGAAAAGCATCAGATATACCCATTAACTTAACAAACTCCATCATTAACCCGATAGGATCCATGATTTTAATGGATTCTTCAATAGCTTCACTTAGCTCCTTATAACTTCCATATCCTTTGGAATACGAATTCCTTAAACCTATCCCATAACCCTTCATTTACAACGATGGTTATCTTAATGGGGCACATTACACTTCACTCTCTTAAGGTTATCCTTACCAGATTATAACCTTCTTTGAATATTATTAAAATCAGTTTCAACATGTTGTTAACTCTAACCAACTAAGCACGGTCGACTCCAATTGCAGCAAAAATTTCATGAAACACTTAACATAATAGTTAATTCAACGTAATAAACAAGCTAAATTAAGGTAATGTGATGTAAAATGAGTAACAAGTTTGTTGTAGGTGTTGATTTGGGTGCTACTTGGGTTAGGGTTGCGTTAAGCGATGAAAATGGGAACATTTTGGGGAAACTGTCTGAAAAGACTTACAGAGGGGAAAACGGGGAGAAAATAAGTGAGCAAATTTTGAATATGATTTTCAAACTGATTGAAAAGACTGGAGTTACGAGTATTTCTGCTGTCGGTATAGGTTCCATTGGCCCATTAGATATGAGGAAAGGAGTTATTGTTAAGCCTGCCAATTTACCTTTCGAAAACGTTCCTTTAGTTGAACCTATTTCCTCTAAGCTAAATGTTCCAGTTTATCTTGTTAATGATTGTACTGCTGCAGTTATCGGTGAACATAGATTTGGTGCAGGTAAGGGAGTAAACAATCTTGTTTACGTGACATTGAGCACGGGGATAGGCGGGGGCGCTTATGTCGATGGTCATTTGCTACTTGGTAAAGACGGTAATGCTGTTGAAATAGGCCACATAGTAATTGATTTCGAAGGCCGCTTAAAATGTGGCTGTGGAAAGCGTGGCCATTGGGAGGCGTATTGCTCGGGAGCAAATATCCCAAACTTTGCTAAGCTAATGTTAAATGAGATGGATAAAAGAAAAATAGAAGAGAGCTTACTTTTCAAGTTGATAAGAGGCGATTTATCTGGTTTAACTACGGAGGTTATTTTTAGAGCGGCTAATGAAGGTGATGAAATATCTTTGCGTATTGTTAGAGAAATTGGTAAGTTGAATGCTATCGGCTTTGCTAACATTGTAAATGTCTACGATCCTTCGCTAATTACTGTAGGCGGATCCATTGCCCTAAATAACCCCAAATTAGTTCTTGAACCTATAAGAAAACACCTTGGAAACTACACAGTTAATAAGGTACCTAAAATAGTGCTTACTCCGTTAGGTAGTGATATTGTTCTTTACGGGGCCGTAGCTTTGGCGTTGAATCCCTCTCAAATACAGTTAAAATAACAGGAAATTTTATTGCAAAAATAGAGAGAGTTAATCTTTTGGTTCGACTACGTATTCGCAAAATTTGTCTCCTCTGAGTATGTGCTTAGTTAGTTTGAATTTAAGTTTAGGGTTCAGTGCTTCCACTATTCCTCTGTCTAACTCTAGGAGGATATCGCATACTTCTGGTGGTGTGTTTAAGTTTTTAAAACGTATTCCATGGGGGCAGTCAAAAATCTGTAGGACGTATTTTTCTTCGCTGAGTTCCACGACTTTATGTTTTATGTCAAATGAATCTAATGCTGCTTTTACTATGATGTGGTACCCTTTCGCATTCATGTCCTTGATTTTTAAACGTTTAGCTTCCTGTTCACCTAGTTCTTTCCCTCTTTCAAAAAATATTTTCTTTAGTGTTTCAATAGCTTCCTGACCATACTTTTCCTTTATAGTTTTAATTGACAGTCCATACAATAATGTGTATAAGTCTAGGGCATAACTCACCTTTTCACTCAATTTGCTCACCTCTTTACATCATTAAGCAACATCTATACCTAAAGCTTGAGCCAGCAATGTTATTAGGCTTTTAAGTTCAACATTTACACCATACTCAGATTTTACTAGTCTAAATTGACTTAAACACTGAGGACACTCCGTAACAATAACATCCGCAACATCTTTTGCTTCTTCCAGCCTTAATTTACCTATTTTCTTAGAGAAATCTTCATAAAGTATAGGTGTTATAGCTCCAGACCCGGACCCGCAGCAAAATGAAAATCTTCCATTTCTTTCCATTTCGTTAACTTCTAGTCCAGGAATTGACCTCAAAATTTTTCTAGGCGCATCGTACACTTCGCTATGTCTTCCTAATGAACATGGATCATGGTATGTAACCCTTTCTTTTATTTCTTTTTCAGGTTTTATTTTCCCCTGTTCTATTAGATTTGCAAGAAACTCCGTTGCATGAAGCATTTCGAATGATGGCTTTATTCCAAGTATTTCTGGATATTCTACTTTAAAAGCTGTGTAACAAGCTGGACATGAAAAAACTACTCTTTTTGCTCCAGACCTCTCTATTACCTCAATACCTTGCTTAGCATATTCCTTAGCGTCCTCCAACCTTCCTTCCCAAATTAATAGGTGTCCACAGCAAGGTTCATCGCTCCCCAAATAGGCTGGCGTTATTCCGGCTTTTTCTAAAATCTTTATGAAAGCTTCCGGAATGTTGCTGTGAACATAGGACTCATAACATCCCACGAAATATAGAGTTTCCCCTTTCGATGGAAGGCTAAATTCCTCAGCCCAACTGCCCCTTTCATCTTTTGGAAGCCCAAAAGGATTTCCAGACTGTTTAAGTTTCTCGTACCTCGGAAGGAGTTTTTCCGGATATAGGCCGAGGTCAATGGCTTCTTTTCGCATCGCAAGAAATATTTTGACAGTGTCTATTTTTGCTGCGGTCTTACATCTTTCTTTACATGCGCCGCACATGAAGCATAAATTTAAGTTTTCCACGAGATCAGAGGAAAAATTTAATTTATTGTTTAAGAGTGCTCTTGCAATTAAAATTCTTCCTTTGGCTGCACCTGATTCAAATCCTATTAACCTGTAAGATGGGCATATTTCCTCGTCAACACAGTAGGCGCATCTGCCACATTTCCACAATTCTTTCTCAAATTGACTTAAATGTCTAAATTTCATGGTTCTTCCTCCTGATCGATTAAAATTCCTGGCTGTAGAATGTTGTTTGGATCTAGAAATTTCTTAAGTCTTTTGAGAAACTCATAGTAACCATTTAGCTGCGGTTTAACGTAAGGTAGGAAGCCTTCGGGCCCCCCTATTCTGTACGGTATCATGCCCATTCTAACGTATTCCTTAGTAAGTACGTCTGTTATTTCCCAGATTAGATCCCATTCATCCGGTTCCTTATAGTAAAATTGAACATAAGGAAGCCACGCTCTGGGATACGGCCAAGCACCAAAAGCACAGTTCAGAAACTTATATTTGTTAATTACTATGTCTTTCCAGATCTCTACAAAAGGCACTAAATTGTTTATTGGAACCGAACCGCCTACAAAATGCCAGACGCCTCTCTCGAAAATATCTGATAAAAACCATTTTGACTCGTACATAGCCTTCACTGGTTCTGGATCCTGCTCCTTTCCATCATGTCTACCACATATTTCTTTAATTTTCTTAACTCTTAATTCAGCTTCCTCGCTACTGTAGCCGTAAACATGTATAAAGCAATGAATATTTTCTAAATCTGCACCATCTTGAAACGCATAAAACGTATATGCAAGCTCGTCTCCAAAAGGTCTGCAAATTAAACTTCCAACTTTTTCTACGTTCTTCCAGTTCTTAAAGACAAAATATAAATATTCTTCTTTTTCCGGAACTGGCCTAACCCTAAGTGTAACCTCGGTTATAATACCAAGCGTACCCTCCGAACCTATGAAAAACGATGTTAGATCTGGGCCTGCACCAAACCTATCGAAAGGTGGTACATTCTTATATGCCCGTGACCCCGTTCTTATTACTTCCCCAGTTGGTAACACCACCTCAAGCGATACAACATCACAATATCCGTGTAAACCGTATTTACAGGTCCCATAGGGTCCACCTCCAGCCTTGACGATAGACCCTCCTACGGTCATCGAAGGCCCGCCAAGCTCACTAGACAAATACGCTAATCCCCGTTTTTTAAGCTCTCTTTCAAGTTTGTACCATGTGCACCCAGCTTGAACCGTCGCAGTCAAGTGCTCCTCATTTATCTCCATGATTTTATTCATACTTCTCATATCTACAAGTATTCCACCTTTTACTGGTAGCCAACCAGCCCAGTGAGATGTTCCACCGCCTCTCACATAAACCGGGACCTTATATTTATTCGCTATCCGTAATAGATTTGATATTTCATCAGTTGATTGCGGTTTAACTACAAAAGATGCAAGTGTTTCTCTAGCCGGACTTATATCTCTAGAATAAGCTTGAAGATCAATAGGTTTATTGGTAACTCTGGGCCCAAAAATGTTTATAAGAGCTTTATGGACTTCCTCTGTCACAAATACTCCCTCCAATCTTCTATAAAATTAATCAGAAAACGGATATTAATTTGATTCATATTTGATTAAAATTTTTACAATAATGATATCATTTTGATAGTCTGATTCGAAGTTTACAATTAATGTCCCTACTAAGGGGCAGATTATATCAAAGAACGTTAAACGTTTAACCATTAGGAGGGAGATATCCTATTAATCATTTCACCGAAAAACTTTTCTAACATTTCTTGGCTTTCTTCACAAACTGCTTTAAGTTCTTCTCTTATTTTTATGATTTCTTCAAAATATATGTTGAGTCTCTCCAAGGCTACGATTTCTGTTTTAGCGTCTCTTAAAAGCAGGTGGATTTTTCCAATTGACTTCTCTTGATTCGATAAGCTTTCAAGCGTGGCTACTAATTCTTTAAGTAATATCGATCTCTCGTTAAAAGCATTTAACAGCTTGGTTAAGAGTTTGTACTCATTGAAGATGACGTTTTTAACAAAATTTTCCATATTTTCCCATCTTAACTTTTTTGTTAATTTTTTTATATCGTTTACCGATTTATTCATTATCTCTAAAAGTTTAGAAGATGTCTCTTCTATTCTTGAGGATTGGTCAATGATTTTTTCTAGTATAGCTGAAGTTTCTTCCAATTGATTTGGAATTTTGTTCTTTAATTCGGATATATTTACCCGGCCAACATATTTTTCAGGACGTGAGAAAAACTTTTGAACGACAGATATCTCCTTCGCTTCGTCGGTGTATACCTTTAAAAATTCTGAAGTAGGTCTAGGATAGAGAAAAGTTAAAGCAACTTTATTATAAATATCTTTGTTCGTTATAATGTTACAGTTTTCATCGAGAACTAGAAGACATGTTGGGGTAGGCTTCTTAAACATTCCTCCTTTTGAGTAATAAATGACCCAGTAAGCGTCATCGTTATAGTAAATGGGTCCTCCAAAATTGTACTTTTCACCCTTCAATACATACTGTTTGGCCACATCCTTTAAGGGTTTGCCTTTAGGTGTTTTCATCGTCATTCAAGCCACAACTCCATTTAGATGAACCATTTTGAAAACTAATTTAAAAATGTCGAAAAAAGTTACGTAACAAGACAATAAAGCAATATATAACAACGATAATAATAAAACATACTAAAAACTCGTTAACTCACTGTAAAACTTGAAATAACAGAAAAAATAAGTAATAAAATGTTTGTACACTTTATTCTGGTGGCAATTCTCCGTAGATCTTGCTCGGTGGAATTCCCCTCTTCAAGTTCTTCCATGCAAAGTAGCCGAAGTGAATCATACCTAAGAAGTATGTTCCTGCGATAAGTAGACCGCTACCAACTAAGACCGCCGAAGTACATAGAATGTATAGCATAATAGCCGAGGTTATTGCACCCGTTATCGTTATTAGTGGGAAGCCTGCAATTGTTAGTCTGAATCCTCTCTCCCAGATGTGTGGCTTTGAGAATGGTAATTCAGTTTCTGACCAGTGCTGGAACAGTCTTGCAAACGAATATACCCAACCTATACCGAGAACCACAGATATTAATGCACCAAAGTGTGTACAGAGCAATGCCACAATTACTGAGATTACAAACCACCATATAGAACCAACATATGGGCTGTGCCATCTTGGATGAACCCTTGCAAATATTTCTGGACCCATTCTGTCCATAGCCATAGCGAACATCGGTCTAGACGTGAACAAGACATTTAAGACCATGTCAGCGAAATTGCCCCATTGTGGTGCCCATGCTACCAATGCAGATAGAGGAGCATTTTGTGAAACTAATATTGCAGCATAAGTGCTTACACTCACCGGCACTACCATATTAATTTTGAATTCGTCAGCATAACCGCCTTCAACTATGAAGTTGTATCTTAGTGCAAATTCGCCATAAGTATGTACGTATGCTGATGAGAGAGAAACGTTAACAATCCATACAACAACTGCTGCACCAACCATGCTGAAAGGTATGCTCTTAGAAGGCTCTTGTACTTCTCCTGTAACTGGCATTAGACAGTATGGCCATGTGTTTGCTACTGGTAAGAGAAGTGCTCCACCTATTGCGCTCCAGCTGAATTTTGGTGCTGTAAATCCATGTGCATTTGATATGGCAATCACCTCATCGTAAGCGCCTACACCGAAGGTTTGATCCCATTTCGTTTTTAGCATCGCAGGAGAAGTAGTGGCCAGCGGGATTAGTACTGTTAGCCATCCGAACATTGCTAGTATTCCCCAGAATGCTATCCATTTTCCTACTATTCCTGGTCCTAGTCCGTCTATGAGTGTACCTATTATTTGTTGGAGTATTGTTATGGCTAGTGCTGTTACAGGCTTTGCTATTGCTGTTCCTGCGCTAACCATTGCCGGGATATGAGCGATTGACCCGGCAACTTGGAGCAGTGCTCCTAATGACAGTGTTCCTACGTATGCGTTTGCTCCTCTAAACACTGGATTGGTTACGTACGATCTGGTTGCTTCCATTATACCAAGCATAGGTGATACTGCTCTTGATACTGGAATGTACATTGATCCGGATCGTGGCATTGCTACGTAAATTAATGACATACTAAAGTCTTCTAAGATTACTATAGCATTTGCAATGGCAAAAAGTAATGGTAAGCTTATTCCTGGGTACCAGTTTGGTAGTACTGCCATTAGATAGAAGTGCCATGGTAGTGTGCATGAAGTTGATACACCGAAGAATATTGATTGCCAAGGTGTTATTGCTCTCCTTAAACCAGAAGCTCTTCTAACGAATAATAAGGGTTTTGCTTCTTCAGCCATCTTCCTCACCCATCTCATTACCTAAATAATGCAAATACTTCCAATTTAACTTTCTAGTGCGAAATTTTACTTAATTTAAGTATTATTTCGATAAGTTCTATAAATATTTTTCTAAAAAGACGAATTTTTGTAAATATTATAAAAATATAATTCAAGGGCAGCTTAATAAGGTGTAGAAGACGCAATTTTAGACGCCCAAATATAAAAATAAGTGGTATTCCTCTTTCCTAATACTGGTAATTTATTATGTTAAGCCCCTATTTAAATA
>JAEOSG010000003.1 GCA_016840485.1 Candidatus Baldrarchaeota archaeon | reverse complement strand
TTTTTGCTTGTCGTTTCGATTATCGTAACAATATCGGGAATACTATCATTCACCATCAAACGAGTGGTAGACAGACATATACTCGTCGACTAAGTATTATCAGATGTTTTAAGTAAATAGACGTTTACATACTTAGGTTAAAACCTTATATTATGTCTAATATCTAACTTTGAGAACCATTAGTTGTCTTATGTAATAGATAACAAAAGCCTATTATGTAGGATTTGTAGACATATATTTCATATTACTCCAAATTATATAGCTTCTTTTTTATCATTCTGACACGCGCTTCCTTATTTATAGTATGCATTTAAAATTAAGTTGTCGTGAAAGGACACTTTCACGACTTCAACCACAAAGGTAAAGGTTATCATACATGGGAAACCAGACTTCAAAGCATATATAGACTGTGCATATCTTTATCTCGTCAGTAATTCTAAGAAGGAAACAAATTGGGGTAGCGTAAGCCTAGTTTATGCAATTGAATATTACGTAGAAGGGCCAAGTACATCCACCGTTGTATTTATACCGTCAGTTTTCATTAAAAGTAATACTGGAAGCAACTACTATGTCCGTAGAGTAGAATTTAAAGTTTCGATGGAACAAGGTTCCAACCCTTCGCTTCACATAAGATATGCCACTCAAGCTAACGAAGAAGAATACGATTCCATAAAAAGAATTAAAACAGAAGAAAAAATCAACGACAGATTTGCACAAATTGCCGGTTGGGCAATCGGATTTATTGTAGGAACAACAGCTAAGACAGTATTAAAGTTTGATGCTGTGACAGCAAGTTTGCTAGGCAAATTTGCTGGTACGGGAGTTGCATGGCTTGTAGATTATCTTTATGAGCCTACAAGGGAGTTTGCTACGGGGGTTGGAGGTTCGGTGTATATGGATTTACCGTATCCAACTGGTCCTAAATATGAGTACTTAGGAGAGTATGTAACTGATTTTGTTAGTGATGTTGAATGTAAATTTGTGATAACATGGAACTTTGACTCATTCTATTCCGCTAAGGTTAAGATAAGAGTTTATGTTGAATGGGGCTTAGCTAAGAGTGGGATAAGTCCTTATCCTTATACTGGCTACTACTGGGTTCTTGAATACGCTGGAACCACAGTAATCGAAGACTATATAACAATTACTTAAGTAGGCGATAAACATGGGAGGAATTGTTAAGAGGATAACTGCTCGCTTACCGCAGACACAAACATATAAAATTATTTTTCAACACATTAATCAGCTTGGTTACGCTGTTGAGGAGGCAAGAGAGCCGCACTACATTAGGTTTGCTTTAAAACCGGGATATCGGCCTATTCCTATTCCATTTTCCAAGGTTAGTTTGGAAATAAATATAGAATCGATGAATAGATTGAGTGAGATAGCTGTAAGCTGGGATCCAACCACAAGCTATGTAATGGAAACTTTTCTCGGCGCGTTTATCGGCGGTTTGCTTGCTACTGTTTTAGAGCTTCTAATATGGAAAACGGTTGAGGGAAGTTTTATCATCGTCATAGCAATTGCATTACTTTACATTTTTCATCCACCTCCTGCAGCCAAAGAATTTGTTGAAGAGTTAGTAAATGTTCTAAAAGAAACAGAAAAACAACAACTAAAATAAATAACATAAACATACCTAATTGTAAATTCATTTCATCAACTCAAGTCTCAAATAGGAAAGAAAAACAGTTTCGTAAAGTTAGAGTTAAAACTTAAATGTTATAACTGACGTTCGTGGGTGAGTTGAATACTGTGAAGGTTGTTAAGAGAATATTTACTCATCTAACGCGGACAAAAGCATACAATATTGTTCTCGAGTACATCAGACGGCCTGGGGTTAAAATAGAAGAAACAAGAGAACCACATTATATTAGAATTGCGTTGGGGCATGGATATAAGCTTGGTTTTTCTAAGGTTGGCTTGGAAATAAATATAATGCATAAGGGTGATTTTAGCGAAGTGGTCATAAACTGGTCTCCTACTGGTGAATTTGTAATAGAAATGGGCCCTAAAGCGGTTATTGGCGGATCCATAGGTGCGGCGCTAAGTACTTTAATGTTTAGATCCGATCCGATTGGAACAGTAAGTTTTATCATTATCATAGCATTATTCTTTCTTTTTCATCCAATTACGCCCCCTGGAGTTAAAATGTTTGTTGAAGAGCTGATTAATATCTTAAAAGAAACAGAAGCAAAATTAGTTGAATGAAATTAAACTTAAAACTGTAGTGGTGGAATTGCTAAGAACTGTAAAGAATATCTGCTTATCTTAACGGATGTGAACATACTAGCTAGTAGCTTGATAAGATGGAGTTATATCATGTCTTTCATGCTAAAGTCTGCTGAGATCTTGTTTGTATATTTAACATTTACCGCCTAAGAGTAATTTGAAGTTGTTTCTATACTTTATTTACAAGGTTTTAAAAATCCCCTGACTCTCGTTACTTTTTTAACGATAAGTGCACTACTTTGCAATTCAAAAATTACGGTAAACCTAGATCCAGAGAAAAGGGAGGATTTTCTTATGTGTGAATGGTGTATGAAGCATGGAGCAGGTGGAAAATGGTATTTAAACGCAAAAAACTATTCAGACCAGTTAGCAAAAGAACTAAACCTAGAAGAATACCTTATGGAACAGTGGATGAATTTTGAGAAAGTTTTCATAAGAAAAGTAATGGGAATGTCCTCTATCGGATTAGGTTACAAACTTAAAATGCCCATAATTGGCCGAGTAATACGTTGGCAACTTGAAAGAATGATACACTCAGAAAGCAAAAACAGAAAGGCAATTAGAGCCGATGGACATTTCGGCCAAGTAATACCAATAGAAGATGCAAAAACCATAATACTCAACTTAGCCGCCGAACCAATAATTAGAAACTACTGCTTATGCAGATGGATGCAAAGAGGAGTAAAAGATGTTTGCTGCATAAATTTCGGAGTACTATCTGGAATAATAGAGAAACTGCCAAGATTTATCCCCAAAAATGTAAAATATAGGTTAGATAGAGAAGAAGCTGTAAAAGTTCTTGAGGAACAGAACAGAAAAGGAAGAGTTTTCACGGTATGGTTTCAACCAGTGCCGTACATAAATGCGATCTGCTCATGCGAAACACCTCAATGCGGAGGATTACGGCTAAGAATGGACTTTAACCTTAAAACAGTTTACAAAGCAGAGTACGTTGCACAAGTAGACCCAGATCTCTGTCAAGGATGTAAAACATGCGTATCATATTGCCAATTTGGAGCCATAAAGTACAGTCCAACCTTAAAAAGAGTATTAATTGACCAGAAAAAATGTTTTGGATGCGGTTTGTGCAGAGATCATTGTCCGCACGGTGCAATAAAACTTGTTCCAAGAGAAGAAATTCCCGCACTTAAAAACGAATATTAACCTAGGTGAAACATGATGGGAAAAACAAAGATAATAATAGATTACACGAAATGCGGAAACGCAACGGGAGGCATAGACCCAAGAACATGTGGTATATGTCTCAAAGTCTGTGACCCAGCGGTTTTCCTAATGCACCCGCCACTCAACGTAAAAGAAGAAAACCCATATGACCCACAGTATTGGCAAATAACAGCAGTATGGCTATCACTATGTACACATTGTATGAAATGTGTTAAAGCGTGCCCCCAAAAAGCAATAAAAGTCATATATTAAGATTTAAAACCTTAAAACAACAATTCTTTTTACATCTCAATGAACTTCCTTTTTATCTATAGGGGACATCCTATAACGTCTATAATCACACGCGCAAAACCTGCGGATAAAGTCCATTTAACAGAAGTAGCATAGTAAAACATTTATGTTACATCTACAACGGAAGATATCCTTTTTATTGTTTCATCCAAAAAGTTCCTGTTCTCTATGATTATTTTAATGGCTCCTTGAGGGCAAACCTCAACACACCTACCACAACCTCTACAATCATCGGTTATAACTGGTTTTCCGTTAATCATGTGAATAGCATTCACAAAACATATTCCATCGGCACAGATTCCACATCCAACACATTTACTGTAATCTATTTTAACATTTACGCCAGGCATTTTCTTGATTCTTGCTGCAATCTTAGTGGAAAGATGGGGAATTATTTTCCATAAACAACAACATGGACAACAGTTGCATATAGTTAAAAGTTTACTTGGAGGTTTAGCATCTAACCAAACTGAGTCAATCTTATCTCTTCCAATTAAGTGAACTAGGCCAGCTTCCCTAGCTTTTCTTAAATGTTCAAGTGCTTCCCTTTTTGTTAAGGGACGACCAAACCTAGGGTCAATTTGCTTTGCAGCTTCACCTAAGAAAAGACATCCAATATTAATGGGATAATTTTTACAGTTAGACGAAAGGCGGCAAATACAAAAATTCATTGCAAAAATATAGCTTGCCCTCTCAACAAAATATTCCGCTACTTGATAAGGTAAAACCATATCCTCTGGTCTTTCAACTTTTTTGTTTATTTCAATTACATCAGCTTTAGGCAAATAGTATATTTCATCCCCTTTAAAAAGCATGTTATCAAGGATTCTACCTATAACAGGTACGCGTGTAAGCTTTGCAAGAACAAAACGATAAGGAAAAAGTTTTTTAAGCAACTCAGTAAACCAAAGTGGCCTAACCATACCAATTACCACCGACACAAGATAACTTTCAGTGAGTTCAATTTATTTTTAGATTTAATAACCTTTCGTAGAATAGCCTCTTTATTATCTTTAACCATACTTCCATCGTTTCAAATAGCTTAAAAAGCTTAGGAAAATCTCTACATCTAAACTAGCAATATCAACAGTTCACGAACGCTACAAATCGTGAACATTAACCATACATAATGTCATCGAAGTAGATCATTTAAAATCATAAGCGCGCTAACAACTTCTTCCGCTAAACCATCAACTAGATAATCCAAAGATAACTATCCTTCCCTCTTAGATTAACAGTAGAAAAAGACAAAAACACCTTACCAAATAAAAAAGATGATAGACAACTAAAACAAAAATACAAAACCTAATCATAGTAACAAGTATAATCAACAGCAATGCTCATAGTTAAAAGAAGACTCAAAAAGACAAAAACGCCTGACTTAAATAAACTTAGTAAAGCAACTCAAGAAAAATAGCTGTATCCACAAGATATGTCAATCCCACCACTCAAAAGAAGCAAAATTTTCTTCCAATATGGCTTTAAGTAGCATTAAAATTGTGTTTAAATCTTTTACGAGATTTTAGAAAAGGTTAAAAGTTAAAGATATTTGCTTATATTGCATTTTAAATTATTTTGTTAAAACATTGGAAGTTACGGTCATGGTGGTTTCAGAGCAGAACTATTTGGAGCGATCTGAATTTACGGTTGGAATTGATCCTTTTCAAGAAGCTAGAAGGAAGGGAGCCGTTAGATGGATTATTTCTCATATTCTTCACGGTTCCAATAAATATTTGCTTTTACTTTCTTTTACCGGCTCTATTTTGTCTTCTATTTTAAATTCTGAAATGATGGTTTTAATCGGTGATGCTATTGATGCTTTTATAATGAATGATGCGAGTAAACTCTTGCACTACACTTTTTCAATTCTTCTAATAGCCATTGGTATGCCATTACTAAATTTAATGTCGAATTTTTTGAGGGAAATAGTTGCTCAACGAGTTGAACGTGACGCAAGGTACGAGTTTTATACAAATCTTCTAGGGAAAAGCCAAAGTTTCCACGATTTACAGAGAATTGGAGATATCATGGCTAGAACAACAAACGACGTTAGAATGTTGAATTTTCTTGTTTCACCCTCCATATCTCTCATATTTCAAGCCTTTCTTCAACTATTCGTGCCAATAATTTTCATTGCAATATATTATCCTCGAGACCTCCTTTTAACACCTCTACTGTTTGTAATATTCTTTTTGATAACTTTAAGAGGCTACATTAAGAAATTAGGGCCCGTCACTATCGAGTTAAGGAAGCAGTTTGGATTGATGAACGCTGCCCTAAATGAGTCGTTAACAGGTATAGAAGTTGTTAAGGGGAGTTCCCAAGAGGAGAGTGAGTTAAAAAAGTATTATAGGTATGCTAAGAATTATTGTGATGCGTACGTTGAGCAGGGGAAAATACAAGGTAAATATGTTCCTCTACTGTTAGTCAGTTTAGTATTAACTTTTGGTTTAGCTCACGCAATTTTTCTTTATCTTCAAAGACTTATGCAAATTGGGCAAATAATCGGATATGTTGGTTTACTTGGAACTCTTCGTTTTCCAACTTTTATTTCCATTTGGGCTTTTTCAACTGTTCGCTTAGCCGTTGCCGGCGCTGAAAGACTTCTTGAAATAATGAATAAGAAAACTGAAATAGATGAAAACCCTAAAGGAGTGAAAAAGAAAATAGAAGGAGCAGTTAAATTTGAAAATGTTTCTTTCGCGTACCCTGGAAGCTCGAAACTCGTGTTAAAAAACATTAATTTTGAAGTCAAACCGGGTCAGACGGTTGCAATCGTAGGGACAACAGGGTCAGGGAAAACAACCCTAGTAAAACTTATCTCCCGCCTATACGACGTGACAAGTGGAAGAATTTTAATAGATGGAATCGATATACGAAAATATGATTTAAAATGCCTTAGAGAGCAGATATCTTACATTGAACAAGATATCTTCCTATTTTCTACAACCATTTACGAAAACATCACCTTCGGTAAACCTAGTTCTCTTGAAGAAGTTATTGAGGTAGCAAAGGAAGCACAAGCCCACGAATTTATATCCAAGCTGCCAAACGGATATTTTACAGTTATAGGTGAACGCGGTGTAACATTATCTGGAGGAGAAAGACAACGCATCGCAATAGCGAGAGCACTTCTAACGAACCCAAGGATACTTATCCTCGACGATAGCACTTCCGCCATAGACTCGGAAACAGAAGACAAAATTCAAAAAGCTATTTTCAAGGCTCGTAAAGGTAGAACCACCTTCATAATAACCCATAGATTAAGTCAAATTAGATGGGCAGATTTAATTCTCGTCATGAAGCGAGGCGAAATCGTTGCCAAAGGAACCCACGAAGAACTTCTAAAAACATGTGAAGAATACAGGAAAATATTTGCAGAAAGATTTGGCGAAGAGTTTTCTAAAAGTGTTAGCATAGGGGAAAGTTAAAATGATGAGAGGATTAGGAGCTGAAGAATATGACAGAAAATATTCAGATATCGAATTGCTCAAAAGAATTTTAACATATTTTCGTCCATATAAACGTTCAATGCTCATAGTAGTTTTATTTTTAACCCTTAACTCAATTTCCACCTCACTAACCCCAATATTGATGAGAGAAGCCATAAACATGTTAGAAACTACAAAAAACACTTTTTACCTAATCATGGTGATCCTACTAACCTTAGTTTTAAATTTACTTGCTTGGGTTTTCAATTACTTTAGGCAAATATACTCTTCAAAAGCTATTGGAAACGTTGTTTTAGATTTACGTAGCAAAGCATGTAAAGCCGTTTTAAATCTCGACATGTCATTTTTCGATAAAAACCCTACTGGAAAAATTGTTTCAAGAATAAACACCGACAGCCGAGACTTCGGAAACACCGTAAGCTTAACTATGCAAGTATTAAGTTCATTTCTTGTCGTTATCATACTTTTGTCGGCAATGTTCATGATAAGCTTAAAGTTAACATTAATAACCTTATTAATGGTCCCCTTTATCTTCGCAGTAGCCTTATCATTTAGAAAAATTGCAAGGAAATTAACATTGTTAGGGCAAAGAGCACTAGCTGTGGTTAACGCCTTTGTGCAGGAAACCATTTCAGGCATACAAATAGCAAAAACCTTTAGACAAGAAAAGAAACTACATGAAAAATTTATCGAAGTAAATAACCAATCTTACAAGGTCAATCTCAAAAGAGCCCTCTGGCTCAACACAGTTAGACCAACACTAAACATCATCCAAGGAATAGCACTAGTTCTAATACTATATTTCGGTGGAAACGAAATATTAAAGGGACACATCACCGCAGGAGACTTCTACCTTTTCTTCCAAAGCCTTTGGCAACTCTTCTTCCCTCTACTTTCACTCGCAACTTTCTGGCCACAATTCCAAGCTGGATTATCAGCATCGGAGAGAATTTTCTCTCTCATAGATGCTGAACCAAAAGTAAAACAAAAAGGAAACTTGAAGCCGCGAAAACTGAGAGGAGAAATAGTTATAAAAAACCTTGTCTTCGAATATGAGCCTGGTAAAAAAGTTTTCAATAACTTTAACCTAACTATACGTCCAGGTGAATCAATTGCACTAGTAGGACATACAGGAGCAGGTAAATCAAGTTTAGCAAAACTAATAGCTAGACTATATGAATTTCAAGGAGGAGACATCCTTATCGATGGAATAAGCATAAGAAATTTCTCACTAAAACATTATAGAAAACTAGTTGGAATAATCCCTCAAACACCATTTCTTTTTGCCGACACCGTTGAAAACAACATTAAATACGGCAAGCCTTCCGCAACACGTGAAGAAGTCCTCTGGGCATTAGAGCAAGCTGGAGGAGCAGACTGGATAAACGATCTTCCACAAGGATTAGAAACTAACATCGGCGAAAGAGGGAGCCTGTTATCAATGGGTCAACGACAACTCATAGCAATTGCAAGAGTTCTACTTGAAAACCCTTCAATACTTATAATGGACGAAGCAACAGCTTCAGTAGACCCCTTCACGGAAATCCGTATTCAAAAAGCCATTAAAAACGTTATGAAAGGACGCACAACAATAATAATAGCTCACAGACTTTGGACAGTAAGAAACGTGGATAGAATAATAGTCTTAGAAAAAGGAAAAATAGTGGAAGAAGGCAGCCACGAAGAACTAATGGCAAAAGGAGGAAAATACGCACAACTCTACAACAAATACTTCAGACATCAATCACTAGAATACATCGAACAAGCTAAAAAACTACAAAAATAACGTTTACCCATTTAATAATTAACATCAACAGACAAAAGATCTTAGATTTTTTATTTAACTTACATCTAATGTTACCACACGTTATCTCTAATAAAACTCAAAATAGTAACATTTTTGATAAAACACCACAAGAATATAATTTGAATTGTAAATTAAAGCCGAAACAAATATAGTTAGATTGCTGCTCTTATTCTGCCGACAATTCTTCTAACATTTTAAAAAGTTTTTATTCATAAGTGTCTATCACGTTTTGTAAAGGAGTTGAATGTAAAATTGAGTATTGAGGTTGCCGGTTCTGAAAATAAGTTTGCTGTTATGTTTTTTGGCTTGATGTTTCTTATAGGAGCCTTAGGTTTTACACCTTGGGTCTTAGCCTCATACGGAATGTTTCCAGCTTTTTTAAGCGTCCCCTTTTTCCTTATCGGTGACGGTTCACCAACCTTTGCTGCAATTATAGTTTCATTAATAGAGTATGGAAAGAAAGTGTCAGAATATCTTTTTGGACAGTTTGGTCGAAAAATTTTCAAAAATTTGGTTTTTAGCTCCAATTTTACTGTCATTTAGTATTATGGTTTTTCGCTCGGAGTTTTAAGCATGTTTGCGGGAGTTAACTATGTGAATTTGCAGCGGCTTGTCGTGTTTGTTCCGGTTTTGATAAGCACCTTTTTGCAGAATATGTGGGAGGAGATTGGTTGGAGAGGGTATGCGCTACCAAAGTTACAGGAAAAGTATAATGCATTTTATTCAAGCATTGTTGTGAGTGTTTTTTGGGCAATATGGCATTGGCCTCATTTCACCGTTAAAAATAGTATTATGATGACTAATTACCATAATTTCCTCTGGTTTTTCGTAAGCACAATATTGGTTTCAATCGAATATACATGGCTTTATAATTCAACGAAAGGAAGTTTACTTATTGTAACCCTTTACCACAGTTCCTATAATGCTTTTGGACTTCTGCTTCTCGTTGAACAAGGAATATCTTATGTTGTCTTTCCATTCCTACTATTAACGCACTTTTTAACAGTGATTGTCATAATCGTGGTTTTTAGACCAGAAAAACTCTCATACATCAAACCTGTAACATTTGAACAATTACGCAAAACAGCGATAAAACATTACTAGACAAAAAATTCAACAAAACGTACACATACACGTAAGTTCCGAAAAACAGAGAGGCAATGTTGATGAAATCAGGTTTAAATTAAAAGTGGTTGCCTGTTTTAATTAGCAGTGTTAACATTTATTCCTCTTCTTCTATTTCTTCCTCAAAGTCTTCTATCAAGTTCTCAACGTATTCCTCCAAGCCAAGTTCTTTAAGTTCCTTTTTTGCTTCCTCCAGTGAAATATCCTTATAATATGTGATATCATATAGCCCTCCATACGCGGTCCAACCGTTTTTAAGGAGAATACTATGTATTTTCGCCAAATTATATAATCTTTCTCTTAATTCATCGCCCAGCGCTTTAAGTTTTTCAGAAAAATCTTCATCTAACTCATTTCCCTCAAAATCGTCCAGTTCCCACGCAGGTTTACCGAAAAGATATAAAGACAACTCAACCATATCCATACCTCCACCCTTGTACCCTTAAGATATCATTGAAACATGCATGCATCTATCATCTCAAACAGTTAAAACCAATTTTATGAAGTTATCTCAATAAATAACTTTCATACAAAGAATATCTTTAAAATATTCCTCAAATTTCATACAACATGAATTTAAACATATCTCAATTTTTAATACATGATAAATTAATCTAAATTTCAGAATCATCCATTTGCGACAAGAAAACGATACAATAACAAACTCATTTATAATTGACTGAAAAGTTAAAAGAGAACCTTAATTTAACTGCTGTAATACTTTTCGGATCTAGGGCAAGAGGAGACTACATGAAATGGAGCGATTATGATATATTGATCATAGCTGACTTCGAAGAGAGATATCCAGAGAGAATAAACGAGGTGCTAAAGATTTTAAAGAACATAAAATTCCAGTAAAACCACATCCATACACTTTAGAGAAATCCATAGAAATGTTAAAAGGGGTAATTCTACCATTTATGACACTTTAGATGAAGGAAAAATTCTATATAAAACAAATCAATTCAATAAGCTACTAAAATTTTTCAAGAAACTCAAACAGAAGGGTATGAGAAGAACACGCGCAACAACAATAATACCATCCAAGTAAAACTTCTAATAGAAATTTCAAAATAAGAAATCTACAATAGTGGTCTTTCACTTATGCTTGAAACAAATTAAAATATAATTTGTTGAAGACATTAGTTTCTTAAAGCAATGACATCCCTTATGCTAAGTTCATAAAGTTTTGCTTCTGTAGGAATTCCAGTTTCCAAGTCCCACCCCATCATTTCATAGAAAAATTTTAGCGCATTTTTGAATTCATCCCTCGAAATCCCTTTTCCCTCCATATTACCTGAACGTAAAGGCTTGAAAAATCTTTCAGGTAGAGTGTCATCGTTTTTGGTGAAGCCTTCACGAATGTTAAAGCAACGTGCCATAGTAATAGCTCTTTCTCCTACCTTTAACATTTCCCATATTGTTATATCCCATCCAGTAGCAGCCTTAACTATGTCTCTAAGCTGCGATATGCTAAAAACAGCTGCAGGATGGGGCGCCACCGCAAATTTACAAACACCTAAGCAGTCAAATAAACTCCACCACATATTAAGATACATGAACATTCTCACCTTTTCCGGGCCAAGATACGTTCCACTCAGCGGCTTAAATATCCCTAACGGCAAAATTTTCTTCACATCTTTCTCAAAAAGCGTATCATGTGCACTTTGCATATGATCCGCGCCGCACGGTGAAGTAGCGTACGCAAGAGCCAACGATTTTTTACCTCTAGGCTCATGCATCGGCACTTCCTTCCCTTTAACATGTATCGCAAATTTCTCAGCACCTCTACCTATTTTCTTTGAAGCCCTCATAACTCCTTCAGCCAATATGTCCCCGATGCCCTCCCGTTTCGCTATCATCTCCACAAGCTTCACCATGGCGTCTGCGTTTCCAAATTTCAACTCAAGTCCATTAAGATCCTCTTTTGTAAGAATTTTGTTTTCATAGCACTCCATAGCAAACGCTATCGTTACACCCGTGCTAATTGTATCAAGTCCATACGCATTACACAGCATATTAGCATATGAAATCGCATTCAAATCATTAACTTCACATAGCGAGCCGAAAGCTGCCAAAGTTTCGTATTCCGGTCCTCCATAATCCGGATCAGTTTCATAGGGATGTTTTCCCCTTACAATTCTTTTACACATGGTTCCACAGCCATAACAACCTTTTCTACCTATAAGTATGGTTTCCGCCATTCTTTCCCCAGATATTTGCTCAGCATATTTGAACTCACCGTCAAGAAAATTTCTTGTTGGCAAAAGTCCAAGTTCATTCAACGGTAGTAAAACGGCAGCAGTACCATATTTCCATCTGGAACGTGGACCTGGCATATCTTTTATTGCTTTAGCTGCCCATTTCGCTAACTCCACGATTTTCCCTTTATCTGCAAACTCTAATTTTTTAGTGCCTCTTACAGCTATAGTCTTTAGGTTTTTAGAACCCATTACAGCACCTAACCCACATCTACCATTTGCATATTTCATATCGTGCAATATGTTTGCAAAACGCACCAGCTTTCGCCAGCGGGACCTATAGCAGCAACCCTTGCCCTCAAATCTTTAACTTCTCTACGTATAGTTTCGGTAGCCTCCTTAGTTTTTTGACCCCATACATGCGTTGCTTTCTTTATCTCAACCTCACCGTCATGAATCCACAAATAAACTGGTTCCTCAGCTTTTCCCTCGATAACAACTGCATCAAACCCAGCAAATTTAAGTTCAGGTCCAAAAAACCCTCCAGCATAAGATTCACCAAATGTATTGGTTAATGGAGACTTTGCTGCTACACAATACCTATTCATACCTGGTAGCGGTATCCCTGTGGTGACGCCTGTTGCAAATATCAACCTATTTCCAGGAGAAAGAGAATCTACATTCGGTTTCAATTCTTTTAAGTAAAAAGTATAGTGCTAAAGCCCTGCCGCCAAGAAACTTTCTATAAAAACTTTCATCAAACTTTTTGATCTCTACATTTTCTGTCGACAAGTCTACTTTCAAAATTTTACCAGTAAACCCGTAAGGCATTTCAAACTCCCCTCATATCGTTTTAAGTTCTCTAAGCAATACGATATTTTAGCGTAAATCTGTAGCCAGGTAATAAATGTTTGAAAGACAAGCTCCTTTCATCGTATTAAAGTTGCCATAAAATAGGGATATTATGGTGTAGATAGTATCTTAGATTTCCCTTTTTGCGGTAAGTATATAGCTGAGAGGCGTTACAAACTCCCTAGACACTCTTACGTCAACCACAGCCGGCAAATTAGATTCAAGTGCTCTTTTAATTGCTGGTTTTATCTCATCTGGCTCAGTGACCAGTTCTCCATATGCTCCTAAACTTTCCGCATACTTATCATATCTCACCTTTTCATTTAGCAATGTAAAAATCGCAGCTTTCTCCTTCGATTTCGACGTAATAAACCTTGTGTGATAGACCATTCCCCAAGCAGAATCGTTCACCACGATCACTACAATTGGAATATTATATCGTACAGCAGTGTCTATCTCACTTCCATTAAAAAGAAAACTTCCATCACCAGTGATGACAAAAACCTTCCTATCTGGATATGCTAGTTTCGCAGCTATCCCCATAGGTATTCCAGCACCTAAATGGCCAAAAGGCCCTTGAGAACCTATTATTTGCCCAGGCCTATACGCTCTTAAATATAGGTATCCCCATGCAGTCGTATCTCCACCATCCAACACACAAATAGTATCTTTGTCAACCAGTTCCCTTAATTCTTTCATCAGCCGTTGAGGTCTAATAGGCTTCTCCGAAGACTCCGCCATCTTTTCAAAACCCTCATTAAACTTAAGCCAAGCAGACTTAACCTCCTTTGACCAACCTTTTTCCCTCGACATCGAGGAAAGTGATGCAGCTAAAAACTCGAGCATTTGTGTGAGAACTGCTTTTGCATCCCCTACTATGCCTACATCCACAGGTCGATTTTTACCTATTTCAGAAGGATCTACATCTATTCTTATCACTTTTACATCTTCAGAGTAAAAGGAAGGGTCACGTCCAAAGCCTAAAAGCTCATCGAACTTCGCACCCACAACCAGCAAAGTATCTGCGCTTCTCATAAACGGGTTACCAATAGCGTTCCCCACATATAATGGATGATCGTAAGGAACGCAGCCTACTGCAAGTCCCTCGCATGCCACTGGTATTGAAAGCAGCTCTGCAAGTTTAACCAATTCAGCCCATGCACCAGACCAGTAAACTCCACTTCCAGCAATAATGAAAGGTTTCTCCGAAGACAGTAAAAGATCAACAGCCCTTTTAACGAAAGCTGGATCACCGTACACTCTTCCCTTCAACCTATATTTCTCTGGAGGAACGATCTTGATTCGCTTAACGTCACACTTTCCTTTAAGAACATCTTTCGGAATTTCTAAAAGCACTGGACCCATTTTACCTGAAGTTGCATGTCTAAAAGCTTCCTGAACATATTCATGTAGCCTCTCAGTAAATGTGCACTGTTTCGCCCACTTAGTAACAGATGAAACAATCTCCACCCCGTTAATTTCCTCAAAAGCATCCATATTCGCATATTTATACGGTGAATGACCTGAAATCGCAACTACCGGGCTACCTGCATAAAAAGCCTGTATAATTGCTGGCACAAGATTTGCGAAACCAGGACCAGCAGGAACCACACAAACTCCTGGAGACCTCGTAACACGTGCCCAGCCGTCAGCAGCGTTTCCAGCAGCCTGCTCATGCCTAGTCGTTACAACTTGAACGCCTTCTTCCACGAGTTTTTCAAGTATCGGAAGAATCTCTCCGCTAGGCAAAGTAAAAACACATTTGATATCTTCCGCTTTCAAAGCTTTTGCAACAATAGCTTCACCACCAATTTCCACCATTTTATGTCACCGGTTCTTCCACAGCCTTTAAGACCTTACCTTTTGTCTCCGGCAAAAACATTGGAAGTATAATCATTAAAATGAATCCAGGAGCAGCTAAAAGCATGGCAGTTGTTAAACCAACTAGTGTGGAGAAGTACCCTATTATTAAGCCTCCAAGGGATAAACCTCTTGCAACACTAAATATAAACGAGGTAGCTGTGGCTCTCACCTTTGTTGGAAAGATTTCACTGGACCAAACTCCAAACAATGCGTGAGATCCAAAGCCCATAGCAATTATAAAAAGCGAAACTATTGCAAGCCCTTTAACACGCATTATCAACGTAAAGTAGCCAAGCATAATTGTACCAATTAGCCCTATAAAAGCTGAAGCAGCAAAAGACGCCCTCCGCCCTATGAAATCACTAATTAAGCCGATCAGAGGGAGAATAATAACAGCTTCAAGAGCCACTAACAAAACTAGAGAACTTGCCTCTTCAACAGCGAATCCCCATTCTTCGCTTAGAAACGTAGGCGCCCAGTCTACCACCGCGTGATAAGCAAATTCCGCTGTCCAGAAAAGAAAAGCACACAAAATTGTTAACTTAAAGTAAGCACTTTTGAAAAGTTCGCTTATACGGACCTTTGTTTTTAAAACTTCAACTTCCTCCTCTATTTCCTTATACTTTTCCCAAAGCTTTGATTCAGGTAAAGCAAATTCTAACAGTAGTAAAATCGGTATTGGAAACAGTGCAATGAAGAAGCAAGGGCGCCAGCCGTAAATTGGATACATTATGGTAACCGTTAATGCTGATGCAATATACCCAAAGCAAAATGTTGCATGCACAACACCTCCAAATAATCCTCTTCGCTTAGGAGAGTAAATTTCGCTTAAAAGAGCAAATGCTATGCCCCATGATACCCCCATACCGGAGATGATTCGAAGCGCTGCCAGCACCCAGTAGTTAGGTGCGAACGCGGATGCCGCCGTCAATATAGAATCCCAAAGAATAGAAATGACCAATGCATGTTTTCTTCCAAACCTGTCAGCGAGTTCGCCGAACAGTATGGCGCCGAAAACGGTTGCAATATATTGACCGGAAAATATGAGGCCCATTTCAACTTTACCTACGTTAAACTCCTCCATTATAGGCACTGCTAAAAAGTTTATTATTGTGAGACCTATGGCGTCATGAGCCCATCCAAGTGATGCTGCAAGCAAAACTATCGCCTTTTCCTTTAAAGTATAGGTTTCAGCTACATCCTCCACCATATATCTTCCCTAGCTATACACTATTTGTCCCCTTCATATGTAAAATGAAATATTTAAAATTTCTGAGCATAGCAAAACAATAAACATTACATAAGCAAAAATAGAGAAAAGGTAATAAAATAGAAATGTCAAAGTTTTACGTCGCAGAGAGGGTGAAAATGTCGATTCTTTTAACTGGAGGCACCGGATTTATTAGCTCACATTTAGCTAGAAGCCTAGTCAAAGAAGGCCACAATATCGTTCTTTTTGACAAATTCATTAACCGTAAAAGAATCAAAGACATATTAACTAGCGTTAAACTTGTAAAAGGCGATGTCGCTCTATGGGACGAAGTAGTAGAAGTGATAAGTAAACACGATGTTGAAGACATTTTCCATACAGCCACCGAACTAGCTGTTAAAGCAGAGAAAAACCATGCATCAGCTTTCAAAACAAACATTGAAGGAACATTTAACGTTTTCGAAGCATCTAAAATGCTAGGTGTAAAAAAGGTAATATTTACCAGCAGTTTATCTGTCTACGGTCCAAAATCTGGTTTTCCCATTAAAGAAGACAGCTATAGAGATCCAACATCTTTTTACGGTGTTACAAAAGTTTTCGGCGAAGTACTTGGAATGTTTTATCACTACAAACATAGTATAGACTTTAGATGTGTAAGATTCCCAGTTGTTATCGGACCTGGAAGAAGAGGTCAAGGAGTCACAGTAATCTTCTCCACTTTAATAGAGAAAGCAGCGTTAAACGAACCAGTTACGATTGATATTCCGCAAAACACTATGCTACCAATACTTTACATCAAAGATGCAGTTAACTTCCTCATATCTCTATGGAAGGCTGAAAAAGTTAGGAAAAGAATCTACATTGTCGGAGGCATACCAATATCATTGGAAAAACTAGTAGAAACTGTGAAAAGGTTTGTTCCAGATGTGCAGACTAACGTTGAAATAGATGAGGAAGCTGAACAAGTAGCAAAAGTGTGGACACTACTTACAACAATTGTAGTAAAAGCAGGTCAAGACAAGCTGTATCGAAGCATAAAAGAACTTAACTGGGAACTCAAATACACTTCCGTGGAGAACATAGTTAAAGACTTCATAGAATGTGTTCAAAAACATAAAGATATGTTCACAAGCTATTAAACTGGGAGATGATTACATGAAGGAAATATCACAAGTCTCTATAATAGGAGCAGGCTTAATGGGTCACGGCATTGCGCAAACATGTGCGCAAGCCAGCTGCAATGTAAAACTATACGATATTAAAAATGAAATTTTAATAGAGGCTTTAAAACGTGTAAAATCCAATCTAAAACTGTTAGCAGAAGAAAACATCATTAAACATCAAGACATAGACAACATAATTTCACACATCAAAACGGTAAACGACCTTGAAAAATGCGTAGAAGAAGTAGATCTAGTTATAGAAGCTGTACCTGAAGATCTAAAACTTAAAAGAAAAATTTTCAGAGAAGTAGAAAAACATTGCCCAGAAAACACAATACTTGCCACAACAACATCTGTAATAAGAATAGGCGACATTTCAGAAGCAGTTGAAAAACCTGAAAGGTTTGTTGGCACACATTGGATGAATCCGCCTTTTATTTTACCTCTAGTTGAAATAGTTCGTGGACCACACACCTCAGACCTCACAGTTAAAAGAATAAAAGAGTTCTTAGAAAGCAAATGCAAAAAAAGAACCATAGTATGCAAAGATAGCCCAGGTTTCCTCGTTAATAGAATGGCAGCAGCAGTGCTTGCAGAAGCATCAAAACTAGTGGAAACAGGTGTAACTACAATAGAGGACATAGACAAAACATGGACAGAACACCTAGGACTCATATATCTATTGTTCGGCCCTTTCAGGAACCTGGATTACATAGGCTTAGACATCGTGTACTTCGCTTCAACATATCTATCAAATGTTCTCAAAGATGAAAGATTCAAACCACCTGAATGGCTAATAAACAAAGTAAGAAAAGGCCATCTCGGAATAAAAACTGGAAAAGGCATATACAACTATCAGGAAAAAACATTCGAAGAAATGTACAATGAACGAATAAAAAGAATCATAAGAATATTCCGCATCTTAAACAAAATATAATCGCCGTTTTGGCGCAATAGATGTTTAGCACCATTTGAGTATTTTACGTTACCATGTTGGTGATGTTTATGACGCGCCCACCGTGGTTTATTGAACTTCTGAAAAAACTGTTTCCACATCGTTTTCACATCGCTAAACTAACTCACGTACCTATTATCGGCGAACTCATCGAGCATATTTTTTTAAAGGAGATGAAGTTTACTATTTACCTAAAGCTGAAGTAATTGAAATAAACAAAAAAGTTGAGAAACCCGAAGACATGATTTTACCTTATCAAGTCGTAGAATATTTTATCGAAAAAGCAAGTTACCGCGTTGTCATGAACTTCTGTATATGTCGAGCATCATCAAACTGCAAAAACTATCCTATTAACATAGGTTGCATTTTTCTCGGCGAAGCTGCAAAGAAAATCGATTCATGGCTTGGACGCCCAGTAACGAAGGAAGAAGCTCTTGAACACGCGAGAAAAGCGAGGGAAGCCAGTCTTGTCCACATGATTGGCAGAGAAAAACTTGACACCATTTGGCTTGGTGCAACTCCTGGAAATAAACTTCTAACCATTTGTAACTGTTGTCCTTGCTGCTGTCTTTGGAAAATCTTACCACATGTGTCATCTAAAATTGTAGATAAGGTTAAAAAGATGCCAGATGTCACCGTTAAAATAGATTACAGTAAATGTGTTGGATGTGGAATCTGCGCCAATAACGTCTGTTTTGTTGATGCTATTCACATGATTAACGGAAAACCAGTTATAACCGATGATTGTCGGGCTACGGTCGATGTGTCGAAATTTGCCCGCAGGGAGCTATCGAACTAAACATTGAAAACAAAAATTTCATAGAAGAAACAATAAGGAGAATATCTTCATTGGTAGATGTAACTTAACTCTTAATTTATTACAGCCTTGTTCTGCTATATAGTTCTTTGTAGATCTGCAAATATTGTTAGACAAGTTAAATTTTATCTAAAAATGCTATTCAGCTAGAATCACTGAAACAATGTGGTTTTATCGATAGTTATTCTGCTTTTTAAATAACGTAAATAATTTAAATATCAAAAAATGTTTCTTTCCATAATTTAAAAGATAGGGAAGGTGTCTGACATGGATTTAGGTCTAAAAGGAAAAACTGTTTTAATAACCGGAGCAAGCGGTGGAATAGGTGAAGCCACAGCAAGAGTTTTTGCAAAAGAAGGAGCAAAAGTCATTATCCACTACTATAAGAATGAAGAAAAAGCAAGAAAACTTGCCTCGGAGCTAAACACGGAAACCCTAGTTGTGGGCGCCGATTTGTCTAATGAAAAACAAGTTGAAGAAATGTTTAAGGAAATCGAGGAGAAATGGGGTAGAATAGACATTTTAGTTTGCAACCATGGAATTTGGCCTGAAGAACATGTTGAAATCGTAAACATGGATTACTCAAGATGGAAACACACCATGGCAGTAGACCTAGATGGAGTTTTCCTTTGCATACGCGCGTTTCTAAGACAATTAGCAAAGTTTCCAGGTGAATACGCAAACATCATTATAGTGGGTTCTACGGCTGCTATTTTTGGAGAAGCTGGTCACGCTGATTACGCTGCGGCGAAAGCAGCAATAACATATGGTTTAACAAGAAGCTTGAAAAACGAAATTGTCTCGCTAGCACGTTTAGGCAGGGTTAACGCGGTTTGTCCAGGCTGGACAGTTACACCTATGGCTGAAAAACATCTTAAAGATGAAAAACTGGTTAAAAGAATTTTGAAAACAATTCCTTTGAGAAAAGTTGCCCAACCAGAAGACATCGCATATATTATAGCTTTCTTGGCATCAGATAAAGTTTCAAGTCACATTTCAGGCCAAATAATAACAGTAGCAGGCGGAATGGAGGGAAGAGTTCTTTTCGAAGACGAAGAAATAGATTTAAGCAAAGCTGTAAAATTAAAATCGTAAGCAAAATAAATTTAAAACAATTTTTAATCTTTTGTTTAAGTAAAATTTTATTGATTTTAGATAGAAATCGTAGAAGAAAAACCTAATAGTGAATTTAGTTTAATCTTGCAAAATATTACCTCACCAAAATCTTATAATGTAGATCTAAGCAAATTGTCCCAATAAAAGTGCTGCAAGAAGTTAAGGAGAGGAAGTTAGGTTATATCCGGAAAATTAAGGAAAAGTTAATAGGTTAAAAGGTAATAATCCTCCTATAAATTATTGTATTTATTTATATAAAATTTTATCTAGGGGATGTTTATGATTCCGCTTTGGGATTTGTGGGAAAGAGCTAAAACAGGTCCTCAAATTTCTGAGAGAGAATTTGATTTAAAACTGTTTAAAACAGTTAGAAGCCTCGTAAAGACGTACGATATAACTTACGATGCAGAAACAATCATTTCCAACGATATTACCAAGAGTGTTTTAGATGCAGCCCTACAACTTATAGTAGATCTTGGCGTATTTTACATAGATGGTCAAAGAATAATCAAAGTCGAGGAAGACGAAGTAAAAGAAAGTTTAAAGAATATTCCAAGGGAAATATATGTAGGCGAAGGTAAGGAGCGAATTAAACTTACAGTTAGAAACAACGGGAAAGTTAACGTTACTGGGGGGTCTGCAGGATGCCCCCTTTCAGAAAAATTTTACAGCAAAATTATGTATAGCTACGCAAAGGAACCTAGAGTGAGTATATTGGGCACCGGAATCCTAGAAAACTATAATGGAATGACTATTGAGCCGGGTTCTCCTGTTGACATGGCTGCTGCAAGAACTGAAGCAAAACTTGCCAGAGAAGCAGCTAAAATGGCTGGAAGACCAGGTTTATGCATAATAGGGCCTTCTCACATCAAATCTGAGGCTACAAATTTTGCATCAGAAGCTTTGAGGACTAGTGACATATATGAAATAGGTCAATTTAATGAGTTAAAGGTTAATTTAGAAACTTTTAAGCAAATTCTTTTCTGTAAAACAAATGGATTTGTAACCGCAGTTTCTCAATGCCCCCTTATAGGTGGGTATGCAGGTGGTCCTGAAGGTGCAGCTATTGTTTCGGTGGCTGAAGCTCTTCAATGTTTTACCATTAGCGGGGGGATGTTTTACGATTTTTCTCCGGTTAACATTAGGCTTTCTGTTTCAACTGATAGGAAAAGTCTTTGGGTTCAAAGTGTTGCATTAATGTCTCTTAGACGGATTAAAGCTATTACTGGAACTTTCATTTACACTGCTGCCGGGCCATGCACTGAGGATCAATGTTATGAGATAGCTGCCCAAACCTTAACTAATACTATTTGTGGAGCGGTGATAATTGGTGGTATTGGTGGAGCGAAAGGTAAGCATGTTGATCATTATACTGGTATGGAAGCTAGGATTGTAGGGGAAGTAAGTGATGCTTCGCTTAAACTACATGCCTCCGATGGAAATGAAATTTTAAATGAAATATTGAAGAAATATGAAGAGAAACAGAAACATGGCAAGATTAATATCGGGAAAAGCTTTCCAGAATGCTATGATTTAAAAACAATTACGCCATCTCAAGAATATCTGAATATATGGGAGAAAGTTAAGAGAGAATTGGAAAACCTGGGGCTTTCTAAACTTTAATATTTTATTTTTATCATTAGGTAGACAACGCTTGAAGTATAGATTCTGTGGATATGTATCTTTTTGGTATTCTTGCTTTAACCGTTTTATTTGGGTCCACTACTTGGCTTATTTCTAGGTTAATTATTAGGCTGCCAAGCATGTATGCATCTTCCCAAGGAATGTTTAATCCCTTTTCTAGGACTTTTACTGTCCATTTGGTTGCTTCGTGAACAGCTTCATCCACTGTTTTTCCAGAAGCAACAATTATTGTTGAATCACTTGTTTCTATGACTGGCCATGGCGGAGCCATCCCTTTCTTAACATCAACTTCTACCATTACTTTAGAAGATACTTCCACAGCCGACACACAGAGCTCTCCATCAGATTGAAGCGCGTGAACATCACCTAAAGCCAATAGTCCTCCATCTTGAGATACCGGAAGATATATTGTATTTCCTATTGCCACTTCTTTCGTGTCCATGTTTCCTCCATGCTTCCACGGTGTTCCGGTTGGTATTTCTTCTTTTTCCGTTGCAACCCCTATTACTCCTATCATTGGTTTTGCCTCCATCCTTATATTACCTGGAAAGTGTATAATTCCATTTCTTATCTTTACGATCCTTGTTTTCGATTCTTTAACCATTTCTGGTAGTGCTCCAGCGTTAGGGGCAACAACCATGATTCCTGTTTCAGGTAGCTTTATGTCCAATATTTTTACTGCAAGTGCGTCTCCTTTACTAACACCGTTTATTTTAACTGGACCAGTTGCCGGATTTACCTTGCTGAAGTCTATGTTTTCCAGCTTATCAGTCTCGGATTTTAACTGCTCTCCTAATGCGTCCATTGTTTCAAATACTATAATGTCTTAGATGTTTGCAGTCTCAACGGGTTTAAGATCGGGATTAAAACTATAGATAACCTTTGTTTTCGGTATAAATTTTAACATCCTCACCACACTCCTACAAATCACCTCAAAATTCTTTCAAAAGGAAATAATACCTTCTAACTAATAAATATACTTTGACTCTTTAGCTACTTCTCTGAGAACCTCCCTTAACATATTTACTTTGACAACATTATGTTAAAATGGTGTCGTGTCCTTGTAAAAGGGTTTATAGAAGAGTTGTTTAGCCTGAGGTGAATAAGAAGTCCTTAATTTTGTTTTTATCGAACTGTATGAGAACTCCTCTTAAGATTCCCTCCGTATATTCGCTACCTAGGTTAAGGCATAGTGTTCTACCTATTTTTATGAATCCTTTAGACTCGTGTACATGGCCGTGAAGACTAAGTAGTGGTTGATATTTTTCTATTGCAGTTCTAACAGAAGTACTACCTACTGATTTTGTCATCACTCTGCCGCTGGGGCCAAGCTTTGGCTTCAAATTTTCATCAAGTTCAGGGGCTTCATCCAAAGATGTTCCATAAGGTGGAACGTGAACATTGAAGATTGCTGTTTCAAAATTGGAAATCTTGTTTACAAGATTTTCTATCTTTTTGTATAGTTCTTCTTCCTCTATGTCCCGGGCGCATTTCCAAGGCGTTATGTTAGCGTAGCCCAATGACAACATTTCAAACTGATCCATAATGGCAGTAGCTTTTTCGTTTGGGTTAATTATGTATTCTGATTTTGCAAGTTCTTCATCTACGAAATATTCGTCATCATTTCCTGGCATTACAAAAACTTGTGCATCTAATTTCTTCAATTTATCGTCAGCATAATTAATCCATTCTCTTAGAGATTCTCTTATGACTTTTTCAAAAAGTTCTGTGTGAAGTTTAGGGTCCTCTTTGTACCGTTCATATTCATTTTTCTCAAATATCTGAGCAATCCACTAGGGTTGTTTCTAAGTGGGTGAAACTTTTCCAAAAGGAGGGATTTGACGCTTACTTTGACCAGGAAATAAAGGATATTTTCCATCCGTCTTTCATAGAGGCAAATCCTGGCTTGATCAAGCAGATAAAGGAAATGAGTAGACATCGAGATTTGCAGACAGTGATCAAAGCTGCAAGTGGGTTGCAGAGGTTTAATTTGGTTGATCAACTTGAGAAAATAAGTGTGCCAACTTTGATTGTTCACGGTGAGGATGATAAAGTTATTCCGGTTGAAGAAGCTAAACTTATGCATCAGAGAATACCTAACTCAAAGCTGGTAATATTTTCTAAATGCGGCCATGCGGCGATAATTGAAAAAGCGCAGGAATTTAACAAAGTGGTTATGGAATTCCTAGAAAAGCAAAAATAGATTAATTAGAGGTAACTTTGTTTACATTCCTCAAATATATTTTTATCTTTAACATTATGTTTTTAAAGGTCTAATGTTAATTTTGAAGAACAAGCTTAGGAGTATGGTAGGATGGGTCGACGGATCGATTACTCATTGTTTGCAGTGTCATTTCTACATTTTGTAAATGATGCAAACGTGCTATTAATCCCCACAGTGCTTCCACTAATAATAGAAGAATTTGGTTTATCATTTACTCAGGTCGGGTTTCTAACAGGTATGACAGCCTTTGCTATGATGTTTTTGCAGTTGCCCTTAGGGTATCTTTCAGATATAAAGGGGAGGAAATATCTTTTATCGATGGGGGTTCTCCTAGTAGGTTTAGGAGCTTTGATATCGGGCTTTTCGAAAAGCTTTTTACAGTTGTTAGCTGCTCAACTAATTTTAGGAATTGGTGGAAGTTTTTACCACCCGTTAGGATACTCTTTGATATCTAGTCTTTATGATAGAGGTGAAAGAGGTAGCGCGCTTGGAATACAAAGCAGTATGGGTGATCTCGGCGTATTTACCATCTTTCTAACAAACAGTTATCTTGCTTTGATAGGTGGATGGAGACTGCCCTTACTTGTTTTCGGTGTTTTAGCTGTATTAGCAAGTCTACTGCCCATATTAATACGGGAAGATCAAACAATCTATGAAGATGTGATATATAAGTCAAGTTTTAAAGAAATATTCTCTAGAGGGGTATTATCTATACTTTTAATGTATTTTCTGACCGTTGCCGCATATAGGATAATGTATAGCTATTTACCTCCACTTTTAATGTTTAAAGGATTAAAAATAACTTCAACAAATCTTATTATAGCTGCTATGACATTTTCTGGAATAGTTGGAGAAATTACCGTAGGCTTTTTGATTGATAAGTATGGTGAAGGTAAACCTCTATCTATTTTATCGCTTACCCTCTTTGCTTTTTCCCTAATACTTATGAAAATAAGTAGCATCCTCTACATTATCTCTACTGTGATGGTTTTAGGTTTTTGTTTATATGGGCTTTACCCAGGTCTTTACTCCAATTTATCGAAAAAGGTTAGGAAACATGTGTTAGGGTTAACATATGGTTTTATTTTATCCGTTGGGATGTTTGGCGGATTTATTGGAACCGTGATGGCGGGTGTTGCAGCAGATATATTTAATGTGGAAGTAACGCTGCTAATATTCTCTTTCCTGATATTAGCCTTATTTTTCATACTTTTAATAGAAGAGCTTTCAAAATAACTTTTGGCCACTTAAACCAGTAATACCTTTGGGCTTTTAATAGAACAATCTTGATCTTTATGTTAATAATGCTCTGAACTAAGATTTAAGTTTTGAAGAAAATGAAGTTCAAAGAAAAATAAATTTGTTGTGTCTTGAAGTTGAAGCAGAATTTTGATATTTTTAGCGATCGTAATTAAAGTTACAAGGTTTTTTTATGAAAAATTTATAGTTGAATCACTTTTGTGAGGGGAACTTTAAGTTCTTCCTTAAATGTTTCTAGTACAGTCATGGCGAAAATATCGTCGACTCCTTTCATTGAACGAATAACATTTAAAATTCTATTTAAATCTTCTATAGAATTTGTTTTGATTTTGATCATCAAATCAAATTCTCCTGTCACACCGTAGACTTCAATGATTTCATCTATTCGAGAAAGTTCTTTAGCAACCTTATTGTAATTTTCGGATCTAGTTTCGATACCTACAATTGCGGTTATCTTAACGCCAAGCTTTTTATCATCTAATATAACTGTAAACCCTTTAATTATCCCTTTTTCCTTCTATCTTGATATCCTATCGTAAACAGTTGAATCAGGTATTTTAGTTCTCCTAGATATCTCAGCTAGACTAATTCTTCCATCCTTTTGAAGTTCCTTAAGAATCTTAAAATCGATTTCATCAATTTCCGCCATCTTCGGAAATCCTCCGGGAAATATGTATTATAAAGGGAAGTCTTATAAAAATAATGATATTCTTCGGAAAATTTAAAAAGGCAAAACATTGTTTTAAATTTACCAGTTAGTTAATGAATGGAAACCAATTGTGTTGTTTATGTCAAAAAATGGCTTGGAAAACTTACTGGTGAATAAAAGAATGAATTTACGTCATTTGAGGAAGTTAACAGTAAGCAGTATAAGCGGTGATGGCATTGAAGATAATGAAAATAGAATCCAGTGCAAAGATATCTACGTTGCCAAAAAGTTCCATATCAGTGAGTTCTTTAGCGGAAATTCCAAATTATCCGAGTATATCGCACTTGATATTAATTCTACTAGCAATATGTAGAAGTATAGTTTTTTCAACTAAAATTAAAATAACGTTTTTTCCCTGTTTTTTAAGTTTAAGAATATCTTTTAAATCAAAAATACTCAGAAAAACTGCGCGCTACTCCTCAACAATAATAGGAATTCAGAGCCGGGAATTTATGTTTCGAGTTCTCAAAATAGAGGTAAAGGGGGGACGTGATGAACCGTAAAGAATTTACCAAAACTGTGTTGTTTCGTGACATCTTTTCGGAAGCCTTATTTGCTCTCTCATTTGATACGTTAGGGTTAATTGCGGGGTTTATTGCGTCACTAATTGCTTCCTATGTTGTTAAAATGTCTTGGGTTTTAATATTGTATCCTCCGCTTCTTACTGTACGTGGAAATATAAGTGGTGTGTTTTCAGGAAGATTAACTACAGCTCTTCATCTAGGTCTTATAAAGCCCAGAATCAGAAAAAACACGGATTATTTCTACAATCTTCGCGCAACTGTACTTTCCATGAGTTTTATCAACGCATTAACAGTTGGTTTCCTCTCTTATAGCGTATCTTTCTTCTTCGGATCTAGTAGTGACATATCGCTATTAATTTTTATTATGATAGCATTGCTTTCCATGATGATTCCTACATGTATTTCGATTTTTTTCTTGGCGCCTTTAATCGCCTTTTCATCGTATAAGAAAGGTACTGATCCCGATGTTATCGTGTATCCAATAATGTCTACACTAAATGACATTATAGTTTCAGCAACATACGTGTTAATTGTAATAATGCTGATTTTCTTCAGGAAAATTTTCACGGTCTTATCATACGTTTTGTGTCTCTTTTTTACCTTACTTTTTGTACACTCTTTAAAATATCGAACTAGTGAAGATTTTAGGAAAACATTTTTAGAAAGCATGCCTACTGTAATAATTTTAGCAGTTATCAGTAATTTTGCTGGGGGAGTACTTTCTAAACTCAAATATCAAATAGAAAGATTTCCTCACATTCTTGTAATTTATCCTTGTCTCATTGATTCGGTTGGAGATGAGGGGTCAATCATTGCATCCACAATTACCACGAAGTTAAGTTTGGGAGACATTGAACCTTCTTTTAGGGAAGTAAGTAGACATGAGAGTAGAACGTATATCTTAGGGACTTTTTCGGCCGGTTTCATAGTATTTGGTGTATTTGCAATTATAGGAAGTCTTACATATGCTTTTTCTTTAATTGAAGTTTTACGATCAATTTTCATGGTAATTTTAACAAATGCTTTTCTCATGATACCCTTAACTCTGATATCGTTCGGATTAGCTCTCGTCACATTTAAACGCGGACTAAATCCCGATAACTTTACCATACCCATAATTGCATCACTATCAGATTTCCTGACTACAATAACGCTATTCTTAATTGTTAACGTGATTATGGGATTATAGCAAAATTAACGAATTTTAGAAAGTTCCTTCTACTGACAATATTAGAATTAGAAAATTGGTTACTGATTTTAAATACTTTAGAAGGATATTTAAAGAAACTTTCTTTAACAAAAGAGAAGTAAAAATATTGGCAAAAGTGCTTGAACAAGCAGGTGAAATGCACTATTTATTTAGTTTTATCTTCAAAATTTTATTGTTTAACTTTAACGTCATTTCCATGTTTTTTGGCTCCTCGCATATATTTTGGGATCAAAGAAGAGAAACCAGCTGCAGTGGTGCCATCGGTAGAGTATTTCGAAGTCTCCGTGTTTTTAAGTATTGGTGGAAATGTTCTTAGGAGCCTAATCGTGTCACCACTTGGCAATGTTAGCCAAAAAAGGTATCGTGATGTTTCTTTAAGCCGTTTAGATCCTTTTTCCTTTCTTTTAGCTTGTAAGCTGCAAACTTCGGAAGTTTTTTAATACTCGGACAAATGCATCTAGATTATTTATTTTTCAACCGTTCTTAAGGATAGTTAAAAGTTTATAAGGGAAAGACTACGATTTGAAGATTATTTTTGCGGCTTGTTCCGGGTTTTTTCTTTTATGGCTTCCCAGATGTATTTTATTTTTTCGCCTTCAACGATTCCGTGCCACCATTTGCCTCCCGATGCTTTGCAACGTTTTTGAATATCTTGATTTGTTTCAAATGAAAATACTTCGTGGGCAAGCTCATTCGGCCACCATACGGCTTGTTTTTCTCCTTCTATTGTTACACGATGTTTTCCTTTGCTAAATGGGACCGCAACTCTTAGGATGGCTGACTTTTCTTGGTTTCCTTTAAAGAGTATTAGTTTATCCCAGTTTTCTTTTTCCATGGATTTTTCTAAACCTACATCTGGGATCCATGAAAGTAGTTTTCGCACATGTGCGTTATTTCGGTATATGTTTAGTGTTTCGGTGAGTGGTAGTTCGTTGGCTTTATCTATGCGTTCTATTGTGAGGTATCCGATTATGTAGTAGCCTTCTGGCTCTATCCATGGTGGCCGTTCTTCAGAGAGGTCATACCATTTAAGTGAAGTTATGAAGAATAGGTAGTCTCCTTTTCTTAGTTTCTCGTAGCCTTGGATGTCTTCTTCTTTCTCATAGTTTCCATAAGTGAATGTCTCGAATTCTGGGTCGTAATGTACATGCCAATCTAGTACTTCTGCGAGTTCTGGAAGAAAAAAGGCTCTGTAGCCTAGTTCTCTGTAGGTTGGTGAAAGTTTAGGGTTCTCGCTTTCTGGATGGGGGATGTGTATGAATTCTCCGTTGTCGAATATAGGTGCGTAAATTCCTAGATCGTTTTCAGTAGCTCCTATATGGATTATAAGTGCTCTTTTCAACTTTAACACACTTCTATAAAAGATGATTATACTTTGATTTATGGGTTGTTAAATGTTTGCAAACTCAGTTAAAATTTTGGCTCATTTTCACTTCATCTTATTTTAGACATGTTATCAGAATTTAGAGCCTAGATTATTGAGAAAATCATCTTTTGGAGGTTTAAACCCGACTTTCACCTAGTTAAAAGTTAGGTAAAATGTTGCTGACTGCTTAAATTTATTAAATAATCTAAAGAAGACAAAACATTATGATTTTGATAGTTATTCAACGGTTTTGCCAAATTCTAAACATTTTTATGTTAATCCCAGATTATTTTAGCTGTTTTTGCTATTTCTGGGTCATTTGTTAGAATGGCTTCAGCATTTTCTTGAAGATACGTGGCAACCACGATTCTGTCGTGCAATTCTGGGATGTTTATTGTTGAAACTATTTTCCATGAAGTAAGGGTGAGTGGACTATATTTGATGCTTTCAGATTGTTCTATTATGTCAAGAAGTAGTTCTATGGTTTCTACGGGTGGTATTTTTTCGAAAACAGGTTTCTGTTTGAGGATTGTGTATATGAACTCCCCGATACATATGCTTGGTACTATTAGTAGAGCCTTATTTTGTTCCGCTTTCTTAAATATATTGTCTGCCTTTGTTGGCAATGTATTAGTTGTATATGCTAGTAAAGCTATTGTGTCAGTAACATATTTTTTCATAGCCTCCACTCTCTTCTAAGCTCCTCCAATGTTTTAGCCGCTTCTTTGAAATCAATTTTATCAGCTAAAATGCCACGGAGCTCTTTTAAATTTGCTTTTTTCTTCTTTTTAATCACTATGCCATCTTCTATAGGGTATATTAGAACCTCGTCACCTTCTTTCAGTTTTAATTGTTCACGAATTTTTTTAGGTATTACGATCTGCCCTTTTGAGCTTATTTTTGCTTTATACAAGAATATGTCCTCCATTTTATATTCATACAGATGGTAAGAATGTAAGAATATAAATCTTACTATTTAACTAGTTTTCAACAATTTCTACGTGTGATGAAATAAAATTTAGATCGTCGTTAAGTGTGTTAGTTCATCTGGTATTGTTTTTTCTTCTGCTATCGTTTTGAATACTAGTGCGCTGGGTCTTAGATACCTTTTCTTATTTTCATAGTTGACGTGGTAAAGTCCGAATCTCATTTTAAAACCTGAACTCCACTCGTAATTATCGGTTAAAGCCCAATGCAAATATCCTAGGATTTTAACTCCTCTTCGCATCACCGTGTGAACACGGTACAAATGACTTACAATGTATCTCGCTCTTAGGGTGTCTTTGCTGTCAGCTATTCCGTTTTCGGTGATCATCATTGGAACCTTATATTTTTCATTTAATGTTAACAATATTTTTTCAAGGCCTTCCGGGTAAAGTTCCCATCCAAAGTCGCTTGTTGGCCTTCCAGCGAGAGACTTAGAGTTAGGTGCACATGCCATTCCGTAACCTGGTAAAATGTTATATTGTATTCCCTTTTTCCGAAGTTTTTCAGAAGTTCTTTTAACAACCATTCTTGAATAGTAGTTTACCCCAAGCCAATCTAAACGATTCTTCAAGTCTTCTCGCACAATTATACCTAGGAATTTCCCCGTAGTTATTGGGTCTAGGAATCTGTACATATAGTCTTCTGCCATTGCTTCTGCGGCGATTTTATCTTCTGGGCTTAAAGGTTCAAAACATACCACCGAATATATTAAACCCACGGGTTTGCTTGAAAATGTTTTAATGGCGTCGTAGGCTCTTGCATGTGCTTCAATTAAATTTTTCATCGCGCTGAGAGCTGCCGGTAAGCTTAGGAACGCTGGAGGAAATCCTTGTTGAATTTGAAGATAACCTGTAACATAGACTACATTTGGTTCATTCATTGTGGACCACATGTCAACTAGGTCATCAAATTTCCAAGCAATGTACGCTGCGTATTTTGCAAATTCCACCACTATTTGCTTGTCTAACCACCCTTTCTTTTCTTTAAAGCCGCCCATTCTAAGTTTTATGGGATGATGTATCCAGAGCGGTAAAGGCCAATGGTAAAGATTTACTAATAGGGTCTTATCTCTGTTTTTCCAGTCGCTAAAAATCTCACGGTAATGTTCAACACTTTTCTTATCTGCATGTTCATCTAATTCCTTTAGATGTTTCTCCTCTATGTTTACATTTACTATTCCTTCTTTGGTTTCTTCAACATCAACTTTTACGTCGAAAGTTGCTTTTGGAAATATTCTACTCCATTCTACGCAAAGTCTAGCTGCATCCATACCAAGTTTTTCAGCTCTATCGTGATCCTCTTTATATAGATGCCAGTAGGCGGGCCCATCTTCGGGAAAATCTCCGCTTACAAGCCCAGACATAATGTTTTCCACATCGTGAACCCAAACCCACCAATCACTATTAGGATCTTCCGAGCCTGGTAAACCCATTTCAAATTGAAAGCCAGACTCCGAAAAGCCGAGTTTAAAATCTTTAGGGAAACGTAAACTCATTTTGCCTCCCCTTTTCGCTCAACTATTTTACAGTATGCTAAGTTAGTCGCATTTAGCCTTAATAATATTAGCGTTTTGCGTTAGTAAATAGTAAATTATGTTGAAATTACTTGTAATCTTAAAAAGCAAACAAGAATTAATTAACTAATTTAGATTTTGACTGCAATAACTGTCAAGGTTAAAAAGATATCTAATTTAATGCTAAAGAACTATGAATCTTGTTTTAATAGTTTTTTGGTTTGCTCTAATTCTTTCTCCAGTTCTTCTTTTGATTGGAATGGTGGCCAAATATTTTTTTCACGTATGTATTCTATAAATTTCCATATGGTTGTATTTGCCATCTTAGCTGCTTCTTCAACACTTATTAATCCTTTACGATATTTTTCTGCAGCTTTTTCCAGTCTATGCTCAGTAATCTTTGATAAAATCCATTTTCTAATCAGCGTTGCTTTATCAACATTTTCTTCTTTCGCTATTTCCTCTAAGACTTTTGCATCCTCTTCTTCCAGTCTTGTTGAAATCAACCTACTTTTTTTCACCTTCCTCACCAATTTTTTCTAGTATAAACGTAACTCGCTCAGGTGTTGTGCCTCCAACCGCCAGCAATCTATTTAAAATGTCTAGTAGTTCTTTTTTACCGATAATATTGTTAAGATAGGCGTTTAGGAACATTAAATCTGTTTGAACAACTTTCGCATTGCGTTTAACCATTTTCCTATATGCTACTCTGTCAGAAGTAACTGCCACACCATTTTCCTTAATGGATAATACATAGGTACTTGCTTCTCCTTCACCAATGAAATAGTCAAGTTCGTTTGAAATATCTACGTTAACGACTTTTATAATTCCCTGTCTTTTAATATAGTACTCCAATAGGTAAGCGTCAACATAACCTTCTTCCTTGCCTTTAATTACCGCTTCATTATAGACCTCGTTATCAATAAGATATTCATATGGTAGTCTTTTTAGAAACGTCAGCAGATCTGCTTTGGCTAAGTAGATTAGCGAACAAGCATCCACTACTATCTTCATGTATCTATTTGTAAACAATTGAATATTAAAATGTTTCTTTTGTTTACAAAAATGAAGATATGAAATATGAATTTTAGTTAAGTTAGTGAATGTTAAAGTCTAGTTTAATTTCAAGGACCTCTAAGTTGTTGCTGATTTTGCTCATATTGCTCTGAAGATTCTCCAGACAGTTTGTGCGTCTAAAATAAAGTCAATTTCAATGTTAAACTGGGTTGCGTAGAATTTCCATTTTATTGTAACGGTTATATATTATAAATTAATTATTATAGTGTTGGTGTTTGAAATGAAAACAATTGCTGTATCTGATGAAAACTCTGGTTGAGTTGAAAATTTTAAAAGAAAAGCTTTCTGCTAAAGCTTACGATGATGTAATAAGGTTCCTATTGAAGAAGGTTAAAGAAATGGAGGTTAAAGAAGCCCTTAAAGTTTTAGAGATGGAAGATAAAGAGGCTGATAAAATCTTGGACGTTATTTTGGAGAGGAGGAAAACTTGGTGGAAGCAATAATCTTAGATACAGATGTTTTTATAAATTTGCAGAAAAAAGTAATAAAAAATTCTTTTCAAAGTATTGAAAAACTTTAAAGTTTATATTTCAATCATTACCCTTTATGAATACTTTTTGGGAAAAAATATGTTGGAAAAATGTTATTGAATCAAAGGAAGCAATTAAAAAAAGTATTCATGATTATTCCTTTATCTCAGCAAATATTAGAGAAAATGTTGGAGATAGACGTTTTTCTTTCAAAACGTGATGAGAAATTGGATTTTAGAGACATTGCTATAGGTGCTTCAGCAATAGTTGAAGACCTAGTTTTAGTTTCGGGAAATATATCACATTTTGAAAGAAAGAAGAAACTTGGCCTTAAATTTAGCCCTCAAAACAAGTTTTTGAATAATTTAAAAAATGTGAAATGCTTAACTTACTTATATTTACTTAAAATATTTGCGAGCTTGCTGGCAGTTTTAAGTCCATTACCTGTAATTATTGCAACCGTTATTTCATCTTCTTCTAGGTCAGCCTTTTTTAGAGCGGGTATTACGACGCCGGATGTTATTTCTGCGAATATTCCCATTTTTCCAAGTTCTAAAATTCCTTGAATAATTTCATCATTATTAACTATGATAACGTTTCCTTCTGTTTCTTTTACGGCTTTTACTATTTCCTTTCCTCTTGGCGGCTTGTTTACAGCGATTCCCTCAGCTAAAACCTCACCTTTTATCGTATCCTTAGGTTCTTTCCCGAGAAGCCCATAATATATTGGTTTACATACATCAGATTGTACACCGTAAAGCTTAGGCATCTTATCAATGATGCCCATGAATTCCAGTTCTTTAAATCCTTTATAGATTCCTAAAATTAGAGATCCTCCACCTATAGGAACTATTATATTATCTGGGACTCCTATTTGCTCAAATATTTCATATGCAATCGTTTTTGTTCCCTCTATGAAAAATGGATTCCAGTTATGTCCCGCATAATATGTTTTCTCAGCTTCCTTTAACGCTTCTTTGGCGACATCTTCTCTTGTTCCTTTAATCTTCACCACTTTTGCACCGTAGATTTTAAGCTGCATATATTTTTCTTCACTTATTATCTCAGGGACATAGATGCTGCATTTTATTTTAGCTGCAGCGGAGTAGGCTGATATAGCTATTCCAGCATTACCAGAACTATCTTCAACAATGCTTTTTACACCTATTTCCTTTAGCTTGCTTACGAGAACTGTTGCGCCACGATCCTTAAAGGAACCTGTAGGAAACATGTAATCGAGCTTTAAGAAAATGGTTTTACGCATTTTTACTATTGGTGTAAATCCTTCATTAAAAGATACTATGTTTTCATCTTTCTCTATCGGGAGAAGCTCTCTATATCTCCATAAACATTTACTTCGCATCTCCACTTTCTTAAAATCAAATGAAAAATCTGGCTCCACTTTTATGTTAAGATAATTCCCACAAGAACATTTCCAAATCGATTCGTTTATGCCATACTCGTTTCCACAATTTGGACAATAAAGCTTGAACAACATGATACCTCCAACACTCAAACCTCTTCTTCAACTTAAGTTTATATAATTTTCAGAAACCATACCCATAAAATATTTTAAAATATCAACCTGCTAGCAAAAGGTACGTGTTCAACGATCAACACAATAGATGACTAAAAAACTGGCATGCCGGTTTTTAAGCTTAAATAAAAAAATGATGTGGTGTTACGTTAGTGTCGTCGCTTTACAAACTTGACGACCACAGCAACAACGGAAACAACCACAACAACCGCTACAAACATCACGGTAGGCGACATTCCAAACCTTGGCGGCTGCTCCCCTTCTTCTCCAGGCGTCGGTCGCTCCTCTGGTGGCTGTTCTTCCTCTCCAGTATAAAACTTTGAGGGTATTTCTGAGTGTTTTCCCATGCTGTAGAATCCTGCTTTGGGATCATATAGTATTTCGGTCGTATTACTTGGAATGTCGATAAAGTTGGCGAGAACGTGATGCCAGTTGACGAACTCAAAATTGTTATAGAAATCTTCCCAACCATAGTCAAAAGAGACATTAACGTTGCCATGATAAGTATAGCTTCCATTAATAGCTGTGAAATTTTTGTTAATAAATACATCTGCAATAACATCCATGGCTCTCAGGGAAGTTCCTCTCAGCGTTGATAAGCTGCCCGCAGGGTAATAAATAAGATCGTTATTTACTCTTGAGCTAAATCCCACCGCAATGCAGTAATTTTCAGGAGCTACACCCCAGTCAACGTCAAAAAGCTTCAAGTTGATATCAACTTTAACTGTGACATTGTCATAGAGGAAAGGAGAACTTTCATTCGTGTTTTCAAAAGGTACGATATGAAATGTAAGTGTTATATTTCCCTTGGCGGAATTCCCGATAACTTCATCAAAATAGACATCATAAAACATCCCTGAAACATACGATGCGGTTGTAAAGTTTAATCCTGAAATTTCAAGCGTGTAGTAAAATGCCTCATGGCCGTTCCAAGTTTCGTTTTTAAGCTCGGAAAGCTTTACATGAACATTTTTAAACTCTGCAACAAAGTACACCTGATCCGTAATAACCCTTCTTACCGGAAAATAGGGGTTGTCTGGAAGTGTTTCATAGCAGATGGAAAGTCTACCATCACCATCAGTATCATTGTAGACAATTATAGGAATATTTCCTATGTTAATACAAATTGGGGTGATTCTGAAGAACGCTTTGCCTCCCATTGAAATTAAGGTGCACAACTCGACATAAACACCACTAAATTCAATAAATTCTACATCGTACTCTCCCGGCTCAGCGGGACCTTGCCCGAAATTAGCACCCGCTACGATATATGTGTAATAGTATTCCATCGGGGCTCCTCTTGCTATTGGTGTGTAGGATATGCTTGTTACGTTTGTTTTATCTGTGGCATTGTATATGTGGATTCCGGCAAGCATTTCCGCCCCAAATATCAAGTTTCCATCAACAACAATATCCATTAATCTATCGTAACTTGTAGCATTACATATCTCGTAAATATTGTTTAAGTCTGAAACATTTAATATGTGTAGTCCGTAAATGTTGTCCGCAACGGCAAGAATGTCAGAGTCGAGGAATTCAAGACCCATCGAGCATCTTAAGGTGTCATTGTAATGAGAAATCAACGTAGGGGAAGATTTGTTGCTTACGTCAAAAATGTATAGTCCGCCAACGCCCGCAGCGACAAACAAGGTGTCATTTGCAACTAGAGCATCGTAACCCATGCAGTGAAGATTACCGCTAAAAACAATCACAGGACTACTTAAATCAGAGATATTCAAAACAACTAGGTCACCAAGATGAGTAACAACGTAAACATAGTTTCCATTAACAACCAGTGTCTTTAACGTGGCATAAAATTCAGGCTTAGAATCCTCAAGTTCGTAGGCTAGTTCCGTCATTGAAAGTTTTGCGGGATTCGAAGGGTCGGAAATGTCAAATATGGTCAGATTTCGATCTGAAAGTACGAATAAATTATTTCCTACGAGTTCTATGTCTTTGACGACCGCCTCGTATCCTGGCATTGAAATGTTTGCTAATAAAGCAGGGTTCTGTGGATCAGAAACATTGCATATTAGGAGAAACCATATGTCGCTGCTTACTTCATAGGGTTGCACAGAGAGAAACATTAGGTTATTTTTCATGTAGGCTGCTGAACATACACAATAATAAGCTATTATGTTGGGTTCGTCGTGTCCTGATACGAACTTAATTAAAGTTACATCTTCTATGTTTGAAACGTTTATGAGTGATGTTATGCCTTGGTTTTGTGATGTAGGTGGTGAATGAGCTAGAATCACATCTCCTGACTTATAAATATCGAAGATAAATTGAGGCTCATAGGTCATGATTGGCTCTGCAACCATACTTTTGTTAAAAATTGGTTCAATTCCTATACTGTTTGGATCTGGGCCAAAGGTTATATTTCCGGACGCTTTTTTGTCGAATCGTTCTTCATGGGAGTTCGTTATTTGTGGTTGGAAGCTCAATAGCCCTATTACAAGCAGTAAAATTATGGTGATGGTTACGGATTTTTCCGCAACACGCTCACCAAAATTTTGTCTTTAAAATTGATACTAGTATGACGAAAAACCTAATATATAAGTTTTTAGTTTGAAAGCTGATGTTTCAAAAGTATTTGAAATGAAAGGTTTCAAATTTAATTTATCAATCAATATTTGAGATCTACATTTTAGAAGTTCGCAACAGTTGAAGTTTGCTGAGATTTAAACAAGGACAAAGGCTTTAGAAACTAAACGTGTAACCTAAATTTCTTTCCTGTTTTTCTGCAATAATATATTTGAGAAGAATTATTAATACTGGGTCGATTTTAAATCATTTGACATATATTAGCCATTTAAGATATTTTTCTTCTTTCCATGGGGCAAGTCCCCCATCTAAATATATTTGGATTCTGTGAGCGACATATATACCACCCTCCCAATATTTTAAATTGCAAAAGAAACAGAAATGTGTTTCCACTTTCTTACATGTGAGGTGTTACTTGTGATAAAGGTTTCATCTCCTGCCCGCGCGGATTTTCTGAATACTCATCAAGATTATAAGGGGCTTCCCGTGGTTCCTGCTGCCCTAAATATTCGTCTAAAAGTCAAAGGGGAAGTTACATATGGGAATAAAGTTTATGTGCGTTCCTTGAATCTTTTAAGGGAAGGTTTGCCTTATGAGGATGAATTTTCGGTTAAAGATGCTTTTTATGGGGAGAAGGGTTGGTTTGGGAACTATGTTAGAGCCGTTGTAAATATTTTGAGGAAAGAGGGTTATGGAGACAGGATTTCAGGTGTGCGTATTGAGATTGATAGCGAGATTCCGATAGGTGGGGGATTAGGTAGTAGTGGATCTTTAGAAGTGGCGTTGGTAAAGTTTTTCGATGCTGCCTTCAACTTAGGTCTTTCCACTAGGGAGGTTGCAGAGTTTTCTTATCTTGCTGAGCGAGAAGGACTGGGTATTCCATGTGGTAGGTTAGATCAATATGGTGCGGCTTTCGGCGGTATTATAAAGTTGGAAACACGTCCACCATTTGATGTAGAGATTCTACCAAAGAGAGATTTTCTTTTCGTTATTGTGGATTCAGGCATTAAACATAGTACTGCAGATATTCATCCAAAACGGCAACATGAAATTGATGAAGGACTAAAACAACTGCTTGAACAAAAACTTCCGGAAAAACTAAGGGAAAAGCTTTCTTCACATCACTATGAAGTTAAATGGGAGCAGATATCAGAGGAAGAGTTGCTTCCTTATCTTTCAACAATAGATAAGAAATTTGCGGATCGAATTCTCTTTACAATTCGTATGCATAAATCTACCAAGTTGGCGATTAAAATTCTCCGAAACCAGCCTATTAGCGTGAAAGAAGTTGCTAAAGCTATACAAGTTTCATTTGAAGATCTTGGGAGAGAACTGGAGAGGGGCAGGAGAGATCTTGTTCTTCTCGGTTTAATTGTTAACTATCAACATTTGCTTTTAAGAGATTTATATGATGTAAGTTTACCGAAGATAGAGGAAATAAGATATAGTATGCTTGAAGCTGGAGCATATGGTGTGAAGATTTCAGGTGCTGGACTTGGCGGCTCTATAGTTGGAATAGTGGATAAAAAAGGTGTTGGAGAAAGAGTGCTCGAAGCAGGTCTCGAAAGAGGTGGTGTGAGAGGTTGGGTTTCAACTATTGGTGAAGGTGTTAAGGTGGAAGGTGATTAAAATGGAGAAAATGTCTTTTGAGTTGGAGCTTAGATGGAATCCTTTGCTTAGAGAATGGGTTATTGTCGCAGCACATCGACATTTTAGACCATGGCAACCTAAAACTGTGTGTCCATTTTGCCCAGGTTCAGAAGAAACGAAAGGAAAATGGAATGTTCTTGTCCTTCCTAACAGGTTCCCATCTTTAGTGGAAAATCCTCCTCCACCATTTTCCTCTCCTAAACCCCCTTATAAGGTGGAGAGAGCCTATGGAATTTGTGAAGTGATTGTAGAAACTCCTATTCATGAAGGAGATTTATGTGACTTATCGCAAGAAAATGTTAGGAAAGTGATTGACCTTTTTGCTGAGAGATATCAGAAGCTTGGCTCAAAAAGCTTTGTAAAGTATGTTTTTATTTTTAGGAATAAGGGAGCGGCTATTGGTGTTTCGCTGCATCATCCTCATTCTCAAATTTATGCTTTTCCATTTATTCCTCCTCGAATAGAAAAAGAATTAAGATCTTCATCAGAATATTTCGAGAAACATGGTAGATGCTTGTTTTGTGATGTGCTAAAGGCAGAGAAAGAGGATGGGAAAAGAATAGTTTATGAGAGTAGGTATATGGTGGCTTTTGTTCCTTATTCTGCTATGTGGCCTTATGAAATTCACGTGTATCCTAAGCGGCATGTGGGTTCTTTACCGGAGATGAGTGAAGAGGAGAGAGATGATTTGGCTTGGGTTCTTCGCGTTGTTACTGCAACATATAATTCTCTGTTTGATTTTAGTTTGCCTTACATTATGGTGTTTCATCAAATTCCAACCGATGATAAAGATTATGGTTTTTACCATATGCATATAGAGTTTTATCCTCCACATAGAGATAGAGAAAAGTTAAAATATGCTGCCGGGGTAGAGTGGGGTGCTGGTGTTTTCATATACGATAGAAAGCCAGAAACCAGAGCAGAAGAGCTAAAAGCAGCATGCAAAAAGGCTTTAATGAAACTAAAAAACCAATAAGCATTTAACTTTTGCTGCACATTTTATCCTAATAATTTTAGCGCTAGGTGGTAAGTATTGCTAAAACTAGTTTTAATGTCGCTATATGAATCGATAAGAATTTAAAACATCTCGCATTAATTTATATTTGAGGATGATATGTTTGGGGGAAAAGTTAGGGTTATGTAGAAAACGTATACTAGTTGTTTTTGTGATTTTGTTTATTCTTGCTACTATGTTAAGATTTAACTTATGTAGTGGGTTTTCTTCATTTAAGGTTGATGGTAAGGTTATTTTTGTTCCTGACAATTTTAGCACGATTAAAGAGGCTGTTAAAGCTGCTAGTGACGGAGATGTCATCATTGTCAGGGATGGTGTTTATTTTGAAAATATTGATGTCTTAAAAAGTGTTAAAATTATTTCTGAAAATGGACCTAACTCTACAGTTATCTTAGCAGATGTTATAAACGACAATGTTTTTGACATTTTTTCTGACAATGTAACTATTTTTGGTTTCACTATTAAAGGCGCGGATGTTGCGGCCGGAATTTTTCTGCATTATGGGATTAGTCACTGCAATATTTCCAATAACATTATTACGGAGAATCTTTATGGAATACGTTTAACAACTGCTTCCAATAATGTTATAAGTGGCAATACCGTAGCAAATAACACTTACGGGATTGTTCTTGATTCCTACTCTCGTGAAAACACTATTTCCAGAAATTTGATTGAGGGAAATGTTCATGGTTTGTACTTAAAAGAATCCTTTGGTAACAAAATCTATTTAAATTGCTTTTTAAGCGAAGAAAATGCTTATTCGTCTGACTCGACAAACATTTGGAATACTCCTCAAAAAGTTAACTATTTTTATAAAAATAAAAGTTTTACAAGTTTTTTAGGGAATTTTTGGAACGACTACGGTGGAGAAGACCTAAACGGCGACGGAATAGGAGATCAACCCTACAATATAAGTCTATCGGACACAGATGAATATCCTTTAATGGGTCTATTCAAAAATAACACTATTCTTTTAGTGGATCTATTTCCTCCTGTAGTTGAATTTGTAAACATTACGCCTAGCAGTCCAGAGCCAAATGAGGCCATTAAAATAATTGCTTACATTACTGATCGAGGAAGCGGTGTAAACAAAACCATATTATGGTATAGCACTAACTATGAGCCGTGGATTCCTATTGAAATGGTGCAAAGCAATGGTTATTGGGTAGCTGTCATACCAGGACAACCCGAGGGAACAGACATAGAATTTTACATTGAAGTATTTGATAATCAAGGAAACGTTGCAAGAAGCCATGTATATTTCCTTACAGTTTCAACTACCTATCATTCCTCGCCTAATCCGTCAAATGGGGCATTTGGTGCTGCTTTAGCTGTAATAGCATTACTAATTTTAATTTCCCTAGCTTTTTTGGGCTTTATAGGATCTAGAGGACAAGAATCAACCACTTTTCAAAGCTGGCAAACATCCAGCCAAAGAAGTGAAGACAGAGATTCCACTCAATTAAAAGAAACTGTAAACTTTGATAAAAAATTGCCATTAGAAGTGCCTAAGCTAAGTGAAGAAGATAAAAACATTCTTTTTGAGTTAGAAAGTGAAAAAAGTGCTTTGGAGGACTTATTGAGAAACTTAGATGAGAAACTTAGATTGCGGAAAATAGATATAAAGGAATACTATGAGCTGTACAAAGAATATAAGAGGGAACTATATTTAATCGAGAAAAAACTTACGGAATTTAAGGTGAAGCTTGGTTTAAGGGGAGCTTTAAGATGTATGGTTTGCGGTTTAGAAATAAGAAGTGGAGAAGACATAGTTTTTTGCCGTTACTGTAACAGCCCAGCGCACAGAGAACATTTGTTAGAATGGCTTCATATAAAGGGTATATGTCCATATTGTAGGCATCCTTTGCGAGAGCACGACCTACTATAAATCGAAAAATAGTAGTTATTTTATGCTTTCTATTCCTTGTATTAAGTTATCTATACATATTCCTAATTTGTTACTGTATCCTCCTTCGAGTATAATGAAAACGGGTAACCCTAGGGATCCTATTCTCCTACCTATTTCTTTATAGCAGTCTAATGTCAGTCTTAATCCACCTAAGTCTCCTTCAAGTGTATCAAAGCCTGCCGATACAGCTACAACCTCCACATCACTTAAGTCAACGTTACTAAGAGCTTTATCTAAGGTTTCCAAATACAGCTTATCATCTGCTCCCATTGGAAGAGGATAATTGTAACAGTTACCCTCGCTTCTAAAACCTGTCCCAGGATAAATCCCCTTGGTGTGTAGAGAAATGAAGATTACATCCTCTGAGTCCTGAAATATTTCTTGGGTTCCATTTCCATGATGAGTATCAATATCTAAAATCAAAGTTTTTTTACCCAATTTTTTAACCGCTATAGCGATATTGTTGAAATAGCAGAACCCTAGAGTTGGTGCTCCAAGCGCTTTTCCCCATCTACCAGCGTGATGCCCTGGTGGACGCATTAAAGAAAAAGCTTTTTCTTTTGCTGCAAGTATTGCTGCTCCAGCTGAAAGCTTAGCATATTCGTAGATATTATCATAGGCTGGTGTGTCAGGATCGTAAAAGTTTCCTCTCTTAATTTTCTCTATGTACTCCTTAGCATGTACCAGTAATAGGTCTTCTTCCGTGGCTGGTTCTGGCTCAATAAACTCATATTTATCTTTTAGATATTCGTAGGCTAATTGAACTCTTCTGGGATTTTCGGGGTGGTATGGTGAACCATATTCCAAACATTTAGGTGAAAACACGATCTTCATAAGCTTCCCTATTACATACCTCTAATTTAAATTTTTCACTAATTAAATGTATGAAACACCTTTTATGAGGGGGTTCAGAGCATCGAAAATTTAACAGTACCATATGAAAAACTGTAGAGAATGTTTAATTCTATTTACATCTTTTACTTTGACAAGGCAAATAATAACGTTAATTAATGTTAATTTCAATAATGTTTTAAATAAGCGTTATCTGGCATGCTAGAGGGGTGGAATTTATGAGGAAAGTATTAATTATGGTTGAAAAATGGTTTTGAAGACCCTGAATTTATCTATCCCTACTATCGTTTTCAAGAAGAAGGTTATAAAGTTGATATTGTAGGTCCAAAAGCCAAAGAAACTTACGTGGGAAAGCATGGTTTTCCAATAATGTCCGATATTTCGCCGAAAGAAGTGAATATCGACGAATATGACGCTATTATAATTCCTGGTGGTTGGGCGCCTGACAGAATGCGTAGAAATGAAGATATGGTTAAAATAGTTAGGGAAGCTTACGAGAAAGGGAAAGTAATAGCTGCTATATGTCATGGACCTCAAATGCTTATAGAAGCAGATATACTTAGGGGGTAAGAAAGCTACCTGTTTTAAATCGGTGGTTACTGATCTTAAAAATGCAGGAGCAACTTTCGTAGATGAACCGGTTGTAGTTGATGGAAATATCGTGACTTCTCGTTTCCCGGCAGATTTGCCTAAATTTTGCAAGGAAGCGATAAAAATCCTAAAAAGCTCTGAGAAATAAATAATAATACTTTTTGTATGTAACTTCTAGTTAAAAGTTCAGAAACCGATGCTTAGGATTATCGAAATCTCTTTAAACTAAAACTAATTTCAATACTTGCATATTTGAAGCGTGAAGGCATATTTTCCGTGACAGTTATGAGAAGTGAAATCTAATTTTATTAAGTGTGCAGTATATTATGGAAATAAAATTACATAAAAAATACAAAAAACAGGCAGAGAGAAAATAAAATGAATAAAAAGAACATTCGAAAGATGAGAAAAATACTTCTCACCAGCTAAAAATCTTTTTATTTCATTTTGGCGTTTATTATCAACACTGTTAGTGTCTTTAACGAAACAAAAATTTGATTTACAACTTTTACTCTTGAGTCCTGTTTAGTGAGGTGTTTCCGCTGCAGGGGCCAATTATTCTTGTGCACGGTGGTGCATGGAATATTCCTGATGAGCTTGTTGAAGCTCATATTAAAGGTGTTGAAAAAGCTGCTAGTATTGGTTGGGAAGTTCTTAAGAACGGTGGCTCAGCATTGGATGCCGTTCAAGAAGCAGTGAAAACTATGGAGGATGACCCTACATTTGATGCTGGTAAAGGTTCTTTTCTTAATGAAGAGGGTTTTGTTGAACTTGACGCAATAATTATGGATGGTGCTACTTTAAATGTGGGTGCGGTTGCAGCTGTAAGAAATATTAAAAATCCTGTAGTTTTAGCTAGAAAGGTTATGGAACTTACGGAGCATGTTCTTCTCGTAGGCGAAGGCGCTAATAAGTTTGCCAAGAAGATAGGTATGAAAACTGTTGATTTAAGTGAACTCGTTTTGGAGAGGGAAATAGAAAGATGGAAAAAGTTTAAAGAAGGAGAAATAAGCATTGAAAAACTGTTTGAACAAACTCCAAGAGGAACTGTAGGTGCTGTTGCACTTGACAAACATGGAAATTTTGCCGCTGCAACCTCAACAGGTGGCGTTGCTGGTAAAATGGTAGGTCGTGTAGGTGACACACCTATAGTAGGGTGCGGCGCATACGCCGATAATAATTATGGTGCCGTTTCTTCAACAGGTCACGGTGAAAAGATAATGAAAATCGTTCTTGCTAAGGAGGTAATTAATTTTATTGCTCAAGGCTGCAGTGCCCAGGAAGCAGCAGATAAAGGTATTAAATTAATCTGGGAGAGATTAAAAGGTAGAGCTGGTGTAATCGTGATCGATAAAAATGGAAATATCGGCATTTCCTATAATACACCTAGAATGGCTTACGCCTACGTTAAAAAGGGAAAAATATATTCTGGAATTTAAAATTCCATAATTTGTTTGCCTTAAGTTTTCATTGGTCATCGCTTCATTTTCAAAAAATACACGTTTTAGCCGCAGCATGCATTAACATAGTTAAGTTGTATGAATGCTTACAACAACTTTTAAATATAAAGAATACGATATTTATCATCGTTTTTCACAACTTTCATCTGTTATCAAATTAAAGGTGAGAAAAATGCTGCGCAGAAGGGTTAGTTTAATCCTCCTGTGCCTATTGCTCCTTATGTCCTTCCAACCGTATATTGTCACAGCCGAAGGCCAAACAGACGATCAAGTTGAGAGTGCTCCGATAGAAATCTGGCATTATGAAGGAACCGATGAATTTACCCTAAGAGTTCGTGATTATAGTACCACGAGCGCTCAAACATGCTCTACGCCTTTACTGACGACGGACGTTATAGTTGATGATAACCTTGTCTACCCCTTGGGCTTGTATGGTTTGGCAAATAGCGGATTAATATGCTTTGACATGAACAATTTGAGTGAAGATGCACATATCCGTAGAATCAATCCACTCACTCACAAAGACTACTACAGAGTGTATCGTGGCCTCCCTGAGATTTATGACCCAGGAATTGTTGCATTTGACGTTTTCAACGGTAACGTATATGCCATTGCCTTCTCCGCGGATATGCGTGGCGAGGGGCCAAGGGGACCAGAGTTCCGTTATAATGTGATAGGCTTCGCCATATGGCGAAAAGGAGAATTCAACTACACGTATCTCTACCCATTCAAAGAAAACTTCGATGGGCTCACACCTGCAGGAGAAATAGAACCGAGATTTGGTAAATTTTTTATTAAATACCACGATGGACTTGTTTTCATATCGGTAGTGAATTTTTACAAGGACCCCTTGAACAACAACTCATACACTATGATTTTCAATGTAACCGATCTATCCAACGTGAAGCTCTTGGCAAACTTCTCAGACGTCTATTCTCCATGTGACATTGCCAACGATAGACTTCTCCTCCTCTTTGTAGAAAACTACTTGTATCTGGCGAAAACATACGGTGAGCTTGAAATCATAGACATATCTGACCCCAGCAATCCAACCTTCGTAAAGAAAATTGATATGAATTCCACGATTTTCGACATGAAATACGATTCCACCAAGAAGATTATTTACATTGCAGGAGGAATCTCAGGGCTAAAAATTTTCAACGTGAGCGATGCATCCAGTCCAACACTCTTGCAAACATATAATAATACTTTGAAATGCAGTTTCGGCGTGGAAATAATAAACGAGAACACGGTAGCTGTGGGGGATGGAGTTTTCGGCGTACACATACTGAATGTTTCCAGCCTCGAAAATATAGTTGAGATTTCTTCAATTAAGACAAATGATAGAGCCTACCACATGGCATATTACGACGATAAACTTATCGTCGCAGATATGAGCGGAGGACTCTACATTATAGATATATCCGACATAGCAAATCCGAAAAGCATCTGCACTCAAATCATAATAGGATCAAAACTCTTAGACAAATATGGTATATGGGCTATGGCCTCTGGGAGTTGGGACCCTCCTGGAGCGTTTTTACACTTTTCAGCGGAAAAACTGTGGCTTTATTATGGCGAAGCTAATGAAAATTATGGTATTGGTTCCAACTTGGACTTCTTTCCGGCGTATTTGATTCTTTACAACGATACTGACAACAATGGCAAGCTCACAACGGAATATATTAGGAGTCCGTACAATCCAAGCATTATAGAACAGGTAAAAGTAGTTGATGAAGTGTACTGTGCGGGCCGTATTTGGGGCAATATTCCGCCCAGTAACTGGGTTCTGGAAAACTGTACAAGGGAAGGAGTAAATGGAATAAAGGCAACTGTTCAATTGACAAACATATCTCTAGAAAGCAATATCGGTATCGAGAATTTTGCTGGAGTTGGTTCAGTTAATTGGGTTGGAGGACAAGGGAAGGCCAACGTCTTAATAACTGTCTGGTTCCTCCCCAAAGTTATAGTCAAAGACAATATCAGTAACGTTTTAAACGTGACGGTTAAAATGGATTTCGCAATAGAGTTCAATGACTTGGAGCTTTATGGGAATCCAGAGAAATTTTCAGTTTATCTTTCGTTTTACTCGATGGGGTGGGGTGGGACATATGGTGGATACCCTGCATACTCGATAATTGAGGGACACGATATGCCAAAATACTCGCTGATAGCAACGAAAGAAATGGGCTTTATCTGCGCAAACACTAATGCAACGATTAGTGAAAACGGTATAAATAGGACTCAGAACATCTATGTTTCTAACGACTATTCTGGTAGATATCTTGAGCTCACGGAATGGACTATACTTGGCTTAAACTTCCACAACATAACGAGCAACTCAAAAATCTACTATGATCCGAGAATAAACGTCTGGGTAAACTTCAACCCGTTCACAATGGGAAAATACTCACCGAGTTTGCAAAACAAACTACTTATAGTCGTTCTAATCGCGGCAATACCGATCACAGTAGCAGTCTTAGTGAAAAGACGAAAAAGATAAGCAAAAAACTTTAAATTTTTATTTTTATTTTTCTATTTTAACTCGTCTCTGTGGAAACTGCGCTTTAGATTCCATGGTTTTGCAGTTACGGTGAAGGATAAGATGTACTATGCTGCTTGACCATAATAACCACCTCTAGCACTTCTTATCTTTGATACTTTAAGCCTTAAAACGTGTTTTCTCAGTACATGTCTGGTTTTTGTTTATAAATATCTTTTAATCTTCATTGCGTGCATTAATAGTGTTAAATTTTTGAGGCATCCAAATTGTATTAAGCTTTCTTTCTGCAGTGATTGTAGCAGCTTCATTTGACAAGTATTAATACATTAAATTGTTTAAATGTCTGATGGAAAAGCAAAGTAATCTACCGTACTTTCGTATATTTTCCTAGAGCTTCCCAATCATTCCGTTGAAAATTGTCCAAGGATATATATTAGTTGAATATTACGGTATTAGTAGAATTCGTTTTCAATTCGTAATCCCAATTTTCTGATATTTTTTATTTTTTCGCTTGCAGCCCTGATAAGTAGTTTTGTAAGGTTCTTGTAAGAGTAAATCTCATGTCATGCGGGAATTTTTAACCTAATTTTTAAATTAGTTTGTTTTAAGTTTATGTGTTGGGTGTGGTATGGTTAAGGGGGGTAATAGTTTTGGTTAATAGGAATCTTGTTGGTAGATGCGGTTTTTATTGTGGTGTTTGTGAGATTTATCGAGCCTATAAAGACTCTGAGAAACTTAGAGAAAAGGTTGCTAAGAAATATAATTGTTCTCCAGACGATGTTAAGTGTGAAGGTTGCCAAGCTGTTGATATTTGCGGTTGGTCTCACGATAAACAGTGGGGTGCTACTGTAAAATTTTGAAATGCTTAAACAGTAAGGGGCTAAAGTTCTGCTTTGAATGCGATAAATACGATACGTGTGAACTATTTAGTAGTTTCGCTGAGATCTGCTTAAAATCTGGAATAGATTTAAGGAAGAATCTTCAGATGATTAAGGAGGGTAAAATCGAGCAGTGGCTCTTGGAACAAGATAAGAAGTGGCGTTGCCCAAACTGCGGGAAACCGGTCATCGTGTCACCTGACTATAAAACTTGCCATTGGTGTGGATATCAACTTCACGAATAAACTCTAAATTTGCTGCTCCGCTTGAAGAATAACCTAAATTTTAAATTTCACATCGTGTGTATTATTTAAGTTGTTATTAAATATGTATAGTAAAATTA
>JAEOSG010000122.1 GCA_016840485.1 Candidatus Baldrarchaeota archaeon | reverse complement strand
ATTCCCGTTCTTAATTTACGCAAAAGATTTGGAATAGAAGGCAGTGGCGAAAGCAGAACTATGGTAATAGTTCAAGACAAAGATGCTATAGGAGTCTTAGTTGATTCAGTTTTAGAGGTAATGGACATCGAAAAAAGCTCTATTGAAACAACCCCAGAAATCCTTACAACAGCTGATTCTGACTGTGTTCTAGGGGTAGCAAAACGCAAGGAAGACCTAATAATTCTATTAGATCTACTAAAAGTGGTCTCTAAAAAAGATGTAGAAATAGTCAAAGCAACACCCGCCAATTCTAAGACTAAAAAAGAAAACAAAAAGCAGGAGCGGACTCTTCCGGCAAAGTGAAACAGCTTATACATCTCTTCTTTTGTTAATAATTAATAATAGCATTTGTGTGAAGAAAAATGAAGCGGCAATTGGAGTTAAATCCCCTGGAAGTTTATAGAACTGTAGTTGCTAAAGGTCATAGAGTTTTAGGTGTAACTCTCGAAACAGATTTCAAAGAAAGATTCCTTGAACAGTTAGATGAATTGGCAGAAAAATTTGGTATAGCTATTACTCATTTTCAAGTTTCACGTTCGCTACGAGACAAAACAGCAAAATGCTTTGCATTTATTGAAATTGAAAACTCAGAACTTTCTATAAAGGAGATTAAAGAACTTCTTAAGAAGCAAAAATTTGTCAAAACCCTAAAAACAGTGAAACCCTTAAAACAAGAAATCATCGGTGACATTTACCATTTTCCAATTATCACCCTAGACCAGCGTGCAATTATGCTAGAAAAAAATGTCTACGCCGCCATCTTCAAGGATATAAGAGAACTATTTGGTACCGCTGCTAATGCATTCCTTTACTATATGGGTTTTGGAACTGGAAAAAAGCTTTACTTACGTCTTATCGAGTTAACTAATGGCCCACAATTAGAGGCACTTATGAAAGCTTTGAGAATTGCGAATTTAAGTATGGGCTGGGGCATCATTAAAGACATATATGTAGATAAAATATTAAAAAAAGCAGCAGTAGTTGTTTATGAAAACTTTGAATGTGATTTAGGGAAAAGGAGCACAACGCCGTATAGTCATTTCTACAGAGGGGTGCTGGCAGGATTTTTCACGGAATATTTTGGAGAAGAAATGACCGCGGAAGAAACAAAATGCATAGCAAAGGGAGATAACTATTGTAGGTTTAAGATAAGAAAAGCGTGCAAGTCGCTTTAGCTGTGAAGAGGAAATGCTGAATTTTTGAACTTACTTTATACATGAATAGAAGGTTTAATACCAGCACATTCAATAATCGTTATCCCTTGTTTTTTAAGAAATTTTTCGAATTCCTTGAAAACTCTACTTTTAGTTTTATTTATCTTCCGACAAACTTTTTCTCCCTTACATAGTCTACTCAAGTCATAAATTGCATTATTATACAAAATTTCTTCATTTGACCAGATTTTTTCTAACAAGCTTTCAGGTGGCTGAGTTACGAATATCCATGCACAATATGCCGCCTTGACAACTCGATATCTAAGGCCTTCCTTGACTATACATTTTCTATCCAACGCTATCCTTTCAAATGAAGAAGGCAAAACGATTTTCACCCATACTAGAGCATGGTATTCCTCGTTCTCCGTTAAAACCCAGTCATAACTCTCTGAAGTCTTCCACCCTTTTGATAAACATTCTAATTTGAAGCGATTAATCCATTTCCAAGCTTTAGAGTAGGTTGACATAATTGTTAACCTTAATAATTGTTTATAAAGTTATTTTAATTAGACTATTTAAAATTAACTCCTCGGGTAGAACATTTTGTAATACCATCACAGTTCATATTATCGTTTTCATTTATTATTGGCAAACATAAAATTTATATAATCAATACTTGTCAGTTTTGTAGGTGACGAAATGCCCGAAAATACAGTTGTTACAGTATTTATGGACTACGAAATCTATGAGAAACTCCGTGATATAAGTCGCAAACGTGCCAAACCCATAAGTAGTCTTGTAAAAGAAGCTATAAAAGAGTTCCTCAAGAAGCATGCTTCTCAAAAGAAAGAATTAGCGGCGTGATCGAAGATGATTTTCATAAAATAATGTGGTTACTTTGATGATATATTAATAAATTTTTATTGAAGAATTATACCTTTTGGAAAACTCTGCAATTATTATTAATACACTTAAATTTGCCACGAACTTGGTCTGGAAGTACCTCTGTTTTTCCTATTATCAAATACCCATTCTGATTTAAAGCAGAGTGAAAACGTATACAAATCTTAGCTTGTGCTTCCTTTGAAAAATAAATAAAAACATTTCGACAGAAAATTACATCCATATTCCTGTATCCTAAATCCTTTGTTAAGTCCCCATATCTAAAATGAACCATTCGCTTAATGTTTTCCTTTATACGATACTTATTTCCTTCCTGTATAAAGTATTTCCGCAAAAAATGGTTGCTTATTTCGGAAACTTCCGAACTTTCATACTCCCCTTCTTTAGCTTTCTTTAGGCATGTTTCATCTATATCTGTAGCGTAAATTGAAACCAGATAGTTCCTTATTCGCTGTCCTAAAACATCGTCTATAATCATCGCGATAGAGTAAGGTTCCTCCCCGCTTGCACACCCAGCACTCCAGATTCTGATAGTCTTTTTAGCAGCTAAAAGAGCGGGTAAAATTCTTATCTTAAAGTAGATCCAAACGTCCGAGTCTCTAAAAAATTTCGTATAATTTATTGTTAGATCCTTAATCAAAAGTTTGTACTCTTCAGGATGATCCTTCAGATATTTATTGTATTCCCAATAACTGCTTATTCCCTTTGATCTCATTCTATAGTCTACCCTTCTCCTGAGATAACTGTCCCTATAATATGTACAGTTTAATCCTAATTCTTTGTAAATCAGCTTTTTCAAAACATTAAATCCTTGTTCTTCAATATTCGCTTTTTGCGACTTGTATCTAAGTTGCAAATTTTAGCCCCCAACTAATTTGAACTTAATAGTTTTCAAGATGTACATTTTATAAATTAGATTCTGAGGAGATAAATATTGCGTCGTATGACTCATTATTTAATATACTCTCAGCTCCCAAAATTGCTGATACTTTTATTTCGTTAAAAGATTTTTCAGGAGTTTTCTGTATTATTTAGTAATTCGTAATATTTATATCTCGCTATACCATATATTTTTAAAAACGGGATGAATAATGGCATCGGTTCTCATCGTGGATGATGCAGCTTTCATGAGAATGGTTTTAAAGAAGATAATAATGAATAGCGGAAACCAAGTAATAGCGGAAGCAGCCAATGGAGATGAAGCTGTTGCACTATACAAGCAATATAAACCAGACATTGTGTTTCTTGACATAGTAATGCCTCCCGGAAAAGAAACAAAAGATGGAATAGACGCCTTGCGAAAAATAATGTCCGAAGACCCAAATGCGAAAGTTATAATGTGTAGCTCAATGGGTCAGCAAGCTTTTATAACTGAAGCTCTCAAGCTTGGAGCAAAGGATTTTATCGTAAAGCCGTTTAAACCCGACAAAGTTATGGAAGTACTTTCAAAGTACTGCTAGATGTTGAGCTTAATGACTATTCCTACAGTTCAAAGTCTGAATTGCGGGAAGTGATGTGTTGGAGCTAAACGTAAAAAAGTTAAATGTTGTAAGGGTGGGGATGTCTGAAATGAAAATTGCAAGTCCCCCCACCATTTTAACCACAACTGTAGGTTCATGTATTGCTTTATGCATGTATGCTCGTAGATTCCATATAGGAGGAATGGCACACATAGTGCTACCCACAAATAATGGACTGAAAGATGAGGATTCTCCCTTTAAGTTCGCGGATACCGCAGTTCCTGCATTGGCCTCTGCTCTAAGGTCTAAAGGTGTGAAGCACTATTCACTAGAAGCAAAAATAGCAGGTGGAGCAAATATGTTTTCAATGATAGATAATCCGGTTCTTAATATAGGTAAGAAAAACATAGCTATGGTCAAAACAGTGCTGGCCAGAGAGAAAATTCCGCTGGTAGCAGAGGATGTTGGCGGTACATGTGGTAGAAGAATCGAATTTGACGTTTCCTCTGGAAAATTAAAGATAACCACAATAAAAGGGGATGTGAAAATACTGTGAAAAAGAAAAATAAAATTGAAGTTCAAACTGATTCGGAAAAAGGGATTAAACTTACCGTCAAACCCGAATTCAAACTAGACGAGGAAGCTATGGAAATAGACATACTCCGCGAAATAGGTAGTATAGGTGCTGGCAGTGCCGCAACTGCCTTATCTGAACTTACTCAACAAAAGATTTCCATAGATGTGTTAGATCTACATATTGTTCCTCCGATTCAGGCTCCGGATCTTTTGGGCTTAAATGACATGCCTACCACTGTTGTTTATGAACGATTGCCTGGAGATGCTAGCTGCGATATATTACTCGTATTTCAAATGGACGAAATGAGGAAGTTACTTTCAATCATGATGCAAACTTGCTTTGGATCTGTAGAGGTAGATGAAGCCGTGGAAACAACAGCTGTGGAAGAGTTAGGCAACATAGTATTAGGCGCCTTTTTAAGTGCCATCTCGAATTTTACAGGTTTAGTTCTGGTACCAGTGCCTCCGAAGCATGTAACAGACATGTTTGATGCTATTTTAGATGGCTTTTTAGCGAAGTTGTGTCTTCAAAGAAAGGATGCTGTGCTGTTCAAAACTCGCTTTAAATGCGGGGAAAAAATCGCACAAGGAATGTTAATAGTATTTCTCAGTGAAAAACTGCAGAATCTTCTGGTTCAGAAAGGAAAGGAATGGATGAATGGATAAAGCCATCAAAGCATATTGTCTGCAATATTTACGACAAACAAATGCTAATTGAAAAAGGATCTTCATTATGAATGAGGTAGCATCGAAGAATAAACATGATAGAGAGGTGATGTCAATCTAAGTTAAAATCGCATTGTGCTTCTCTAAGTGGGGTAGAAAGAGATGCCGTCGAAAATCAGAGTCTTAGTTGTTGATGACTCATTATTTATGCGAAAGGCAATTTCTAATTTACTAAATTCTGATCCTAAAATAAGCGTGATAGGAACAGCAAAAGACGGAGAAGAAGCCCTACAGAAGATTTCAGAGTTAAACCCAGATGTAATTACCTTAGACATTGAAATGCCACGCATGGATGGACTAACGACTTTAAAAGAAATTATGAGAAGAAAACCCTTACCAGTAATAATGCTTAGTGCTCTAACCAAAAAAGGAGCCAAAGAAACATTTACGGCTCTAGAATACGGAGCAGTTGATTACGTTCTTAAACCCTCTGGTACAGTATCCTTAGACTTAAAGTTAGTAAAAGATCAGCTTATAGCGAAAATTAAAACGGCGGCTCTTACAAAGCCTTTAATGCACAAGACTATAAAGCCCAGCACAGTTGCAAAAAGCTTCGATGCAGAAGACAAGGTTATAGCAATGGGTGCTTCAACGGGTGGACCACAAGCCTTAACAGAGATCCTAAGTAGGCTTCCCGAAGACATTCCTCCAACTCTTATTGTCCAGCACATGCCTGAAGGCTTCACAAGATTCTTCGCCGAACATCTAGATGAAAAATGTCAGTTTAAAGTGAAAGAAGCAGAAAACGGCGATCAAATTTCTAGAGGACTAGCACTTGTTGCTCCAGGAGGTTACCATATGCTTGTGCAAAAAAACGGTCGAATACTACTGGATAAAGGACCGCGCGTACATAATGTCCGACCAGCCGTTGACCCAATGATGTTCTCAGTAGCTGAGGCTTATAGCTCAAAAGTGGTGGGAGTTCTTCTCACGGGCATGGGAAAAGATGGTGCCAAGGGAATGAAAGCAATTAAGAAAAAGGGAGGAACAACGATCGCACAAGACGAGAAAACATGCGTAGTTTTTGGAATGCCGAAAGCTGCTATAGAAGAAGGATGCGTAGACATCGTCTTGCCTCTTCATAAGATTCCCATAGAAATAGTGCGGAGATGCAGAGAATGAGCTTCGATACAGAGCAATATAAAGAGTTATTTATAGAAGAGGCAAAGGAACATTTACAAATCATAACTCAGTCCCTATTGGATCTAGAAAAAAACCCGGATAACATAGAAATTTTAAATAAAATCTTTCGTTCTGCCCATACCTTAAAGGGCTCCTCGGGGATGATGGGGTTCAACGACATATCTGAACTAACACATGTAATGGAAGATATATTTGACGAGTTGCGGAAGGGTGCTAAAGTATCGTCAAACCTCATTGACGTACTATTTGAATGTGTAGATGCCTTGGAGGCTAGATTAACTAAACTTGAAAACGGAGAAGATGAACCGATTAACATTTCCTCTTTAATTAAAAGACTGAAAGAATGTATGCCCAAGGAGAAAGAAGGAAAGACTGTAAAAGTAAAGGATAATTCTATAAAGATGAAAGCGACCAAAGAACTTAGAAACGGAGAGAACCTCTTTATAATTCACGTGAAGTTAAGTGAAGACTGCGTTTTTAAAGCAGCTAGAGCCTTCATGATTTTAGATAGCCTAGAAAAAATCGGAAAGGTTGTCCGCTCAAATCCTAGTAAAGACGAAGTTGAAGCTGGAAATTTTGAATCTACAGATTTTGAGGCCATTGTAGCAACAAATTATAAAATGGAAAAATTAAAAAACACTTTAAGAAACATTTCTGAAATAGCTAAGGTTGAAATAAAGGAGTTTTGTGATGGATCTCTAGAAAAAGAAGATAAGAAATTCGACACCACTCCAAAGGGTACAAGAGAAGTCGAAATAGGTTCTGTGCGAACAGTTAAGGTTCGCACAGAACAGCTGGATAAATTGATGAACTTAGTCGGAGAACTCGTAATTAACAAAATTCAGCTTCTAAAGATAGCGTCTGATTATAGGCTTGAACCGTTAAAGCATTGCCTTAGTAGTATCGACAGATTAACAAGAGAATTACAGGATGTTGTTATGCAAATAAGAATGGTGCCCATTGCCCAGATATTTGACCGCTTTCCGAGACTTGTAAGAGATCTTTCAAGAAGAGAAGGGAAAAAAGTAAACTTCATTATGAAGGGAAGAGAGATAGAAGTGGATAGAACGGTTCTCGAAGAGATCAGTGAACCCCTTATTCATCTTTTGCGAAATGCCATAGATCATGGAATAGAACCTCCAGATGTTAGAATTAAAAGGGGAAAACCTCCTGAAGGAACCGTAAAGTTGATAGCGGAACGCAGAAGAGACAGTATAATAATAACAGTAGAAGATGATGGAGCAGGAATAAACCCCGAAAAAGTTAGAAGATCAGCTGTTGAAAAAGGCTTAATATCTCAATCTGAGGCGGAAAAACTTGGAAGGGAACAACTTATAAACCTAGTCTTCTTACCAGGTCTTTCTACGTCTAGTAAGGTAACTGAGATTTCTGGTAGAGGCGTTGGTTTAGATGTTGTTAAAAATAAAATCGTATCCCTCGGGGGAAACGTACGATTAGAAACAGAAGTCGGAAAGGGTACAAAAGTCACTCTTACCCTACCATTAAGTTTAGCAATAATTGAAGCGATGCTTGTCAAAGTTACCGATCAGACATATGCGATTCCAATCAGTTTCGTTTCAGAAGTAGCCTCTGTAAAAAAAGAGAACGTTAGAAAACTTGGAAACATTGAAGCAACCATAATAAGAGGCAAAGTCATCCCACTTATTCAGCTACGTGAACTGTTAAATCTTCCACTCTCAGAAAGCCGTAACCTAACAACGGTGATAATTAACAGAGAACCAATAAACTTTGG
>JAEOSG010000121.1 GCA_016840485.1 Candidatus Baldrarchaeota archaeon | reverse complement strand
TACTCGGCCTACGAGTTTTTCTGGGTCGTCTGCTGGGGTTAGTCCTATTTCTTTGTTACCAAAGTACGGAGGTGAAATTACTGCGTACCATTTTTTGAGTTTCCATTTGTCTCTTGCTCTTGATCTTTCTTTTCTTTTCGATTTTGATGACATATGTGAACCTCCGTGATTAGCGAAAGTATTTGAAATTGAGTTAATAAAAATCTTTCCATTTAACTAACAGTTTTATCATATTCAATTTGAGTAGGTTATTGTGGTTTACTTAGATTGATTGTTATTAAGGTTGTTCAACTATGTCGTAGATGCTGTTTATTAGTTTTATTGTTTCGAATATGTCGTTTAGAGTTGAAAGCACGGTTTCGATTTTTTCTTGACCTTCAATTACAGAGATTACATAGTTTTGCTGGGAGATTGTTTTAACTTTTATTGTAGGGGGCGCAAATTTATCTTCTATCGAAAGTATTTTTTGAAGTATATTTGCATGTTTTTCATTTTTGCAATGAATTTTAACTGTTAGCGCTACCCTGTTTAGTATGTTCATGTTGTTCGGGCTCCAGCATTTCTTTTAATATGTTATCTAAATGGTTGATGAATTCTTCTTCCATGTTGCGTGGTATTTGTCCTCCTGCTGCTATGTTATGTCCTCCAGCTAGCTGTTCGGTTCCTAGTTTTTTGGCTGCAAGCTTTAAAGCTTTTCCTAAGTCTACCCCTCTGTTTACCAGTGTTTGTGTTGTTCTTGCTGAAAGTTTAACCATGGATGGATATTCGCTACTATATGCGAAGCCAACAACCACTTTGTCGTTGCTTATTTTTTTAGATGAGAGGAGTAGGGATGTGACTGTTCCTATTATGTTGTCTTCTATTATGTCTTCTCCGTGGAAGTATCTGACGTAGTTTTTCTCTTTGAGTTTTTGTTCTAGGTTTTGTGTGATCCATGATATTGAGTTTGCTAGTTTTTCTCTGTATTTTGAGAGTATTTGGGTGGCTTCTTCAAGTGCGTCTTTTCTATCTCCCATGCATATGGCTACTCCTATTTCTGGGTGGCCCATTCTTCCACATGCGTTTAGTAAGGTGGCGAATTCTCTTCCGTCTCTTAGAGGTGATCCTTTTTCTTCGTTTAAGAAAATGTACACCATTCCTATTATGCTTTGAGCTTCTTCGGCGCTTAGACCTTTTATTATCATGTAGTCTATGAGTTTTGAGGCTAGTAGTTGTTTTTCTTCGGTTGAAAGGTCTGATATTGTTCTCCATTTTCCGTTTTCATCTTTCAATGGTATTTTTACTTCGTTTTCAATAAAGGATTTACATCTTTCTCTGCAACCAGATAGTTCAGGTATAAATGGATCTGTTGTATATTCTAGGGCTATGTGGATTGGCCGTGTTTCTCGTCCAAAAAGTCTTATGTCTTTTTTAGCTTCTAAGATACCGCGTTCAGCAGCTTCATCTACTACTTCCTTATTTACTCCTATAAGAGAATATTGGCTCCCCTTATCTTGCCTATCTCCTAGTGCACCTACTATTGCTAAATATGAGAGATCTACGTTTCTTTTATCGAGTGCTCGTGCAACGAGGTAGGTTGTTGTGGAACCACTTATTTCCTTTGCGCCATCAATTCCATGAAAATGAGGGTTAAAATGTATTAGAGAGTCAAGGTCTGCTTTTATGGGCGGATGATGATCTATAATTATAATTTTTTCTTTTTGTTTGAGATGTTTCTCTATGAGATTTAGTTGTCCGCTTCCGATATCTGTAAAAATTATGGATGTATATTTTTCTTCTTCAAGGTCTTTGAGGATTTCTGGAGTTAGCTGTTTAACTACTGTGAGGTGAAAAGAAGCTTGTAATCTATATAGCGCAGTACATATTATTCCAGCTGAAGAAATGCCGTCAGCATCGAAGTGAGAAATTATTCTAATTGTTTGTCCTTCTTCTATTTTTTCTTTTATGTTTTTGGCTGTTTCTTCGGCGTTTCTCCAAAATTGAGGGTATTTTTCTTCAAGCAAAATTGCTCCCCAAGTTTTAACGGACTAGGATCTCAGCTTTCTTGGGGTCGTATTTCCAGTCTGGTGGTAGTTTTTTAACTCGTCTATAGTATTTTACTAGTCTGTGTATTTTGCTTTCAATTAGTTGTAACCCTCTTTTTGAGTGAAGGTCTTTTGGATGTTCTTCGAGATGTTTTCTTAAATTAACAGCTCTTCTAATTAGGTTTAGAAGGTCTTCTGGTAAAGGTAGAGATAGGTTGTTTTCTTCTAGGATTTGAGTTATGCTTTTCCCAACTATTTGTTTAACTAGAGGTATGCCGTATTGGTCTCTTAAAATTACACCTATCATGCTCGGAGGGTGTCCTTCGCGAGCAAGTTTTATAACTAGGTCTTCAACTTCTTGAGGAGAATACTTTACCCATTCTGGTGGTGTTCTTCTTGGTGGTCGTGTTGAACTTGATTTACCTCTTTTCCTTGCATGCATTCTAGCCATTAGTTTCACCCCGTGAAAGCTGGCACAGCAGTATATTGTTTCATGTTTTTCTTAAGAGCAAAGTTACGTATATCTTAAAAATTTTTTCAATTCAAATTTTAGTTTAGCCAGCTGTTTTCTGACGTTAATAATTATATCAGAGCAAAATTATATTGATAAATGGCTATAAAAGTTTATTTATTTTCATAGTGTTTTGAAAGCCAGGCACCAAATTTTTCTAGTGACTTTTTTCTATGTGATATCTTGTTTTTGTTTTCTGGTCCCATCTCAGCGTACGTTTTTCCTCCTCCCTCTGCCGGTATAAATATTGGATCAAAACCCCAGCCCTTATCTCCTCTTGCTTCATATGCGATGATGCCCTTAACTTTGCCGATAAATGTAACTGGTTCAGATGTTGGTTCGCAATATGCTACGACACTTATAAAAAAGGCTTCCCTATTTGGTTCCTCCTCTAGTAATTTTAGGATGCCGTGATTTCCAAGTGTTTTGTAAACGTATGATGAGTATGGTCCAGGGAAACCGTTTAGAGCTTGTATGAATAGTCCTGCGTCCTCTACGAAAACGGCTTTTTTAGTTTTCTCGGCAACCCATTTTGCGGTGAAAGAAGCTATTTCTTCTAAATTTTCAGCTTGTATTTCTGGGTATTCTCCTTTTAACCATTCAACGTCTACATTGAAGCTTTTGAGGATTGCTTTTGCTTCTAAATATTTGTTTTTATTGCTCGTAGCAAAAAATATTTTTTTCATTTTTCTCTTCTCTCCTCTACGTATCTTCCTCTAAGACGGATTTCTTTTATTTGCCGTAAGACTTTGTCTGTATAGTCTTTCATGACTTTTCGGTATCCTTTGATTATCCATTCGAAGTATTTTTTGGCCATTTGGTGATGGGTGCTTTCTAATGCTCTTTCCATTAAATGCAGGTCGACTGCACGATCTTCTAAGCTGTTTGAGTGGGATGATAATCCGAAGTCGACAAAAACTATTTGATTGTTATCAGTGAGTATAATGTTGGATGTGGTTAAATCTCCATGAACAATACCTGTTTTATGCATTTTTCCTATGTTTTCTCCGATTTTTATGCACATTTCTTTCCTTTTTTCTATTGGTAGACTGTCTAAAACTTCTTTTAATGTTTTTCCTTTAACATCTTCCATTAAGATCGAGGATTCTGCTAAATTTACCATAAAAACAATTGGTGTAGGTATGCCTCTTTTGCGAGCCTCAGATATCATCCTTGCTTCATGTTTAGTTCTATGTGTTCGGATAGTTTCATCTAGTTCTTTGATGCGATATTTTTTAGGTATTCTCCATTTTCTTACCACTTCAAACTCGTACCACTTTTCTCTAAAGAGCCAAGCTTCTGCGCCCTTTTTAATTAATGTCATAAGCCACCCCTTATCGTAGACTAATTTAAAATGTTAACATTAAGATTAATCTAAAAATAGGATTTACTAGGAAAAGTTTTGTGAGTTACTCTTTTCTTTTATATTCTGTGTATCCGCATTTACCGCATGAATATCTATCTTTATGTTCAGCTAGAAAGATTCCGGGGCCACATCTTGGACAAAATCTTCGTTTTCTAACTATTTTTCCCTCCTGTATTTCATAGTATGTTCTGACCATTGCTTTTGGTGTCTTTTTTGCCATTCAACCACCTCTACTATATTTTGAGATTTAGCTCGATTTAATTTAAGCGGTTCACTCTTAACTTAAATTACAATTTCGTCGATTTTGGGTTCAAGCTTTTGAGAACCGTTATCAAATAATGATTTAAATTTGTTTAAATTACGTTATTTTTCTTCTGTTTCCAATTTATTTCTTTCTATAATATGTTTGGGTTCGATAGCTAATGCTTTTTCTTTGCTCTCATATATTCTTGCCTCGCCTTTTGTTTCGGGTTTTCCGGTCTCTGAATATAGATGTTCAATGTATACGCAATCTATGTCTTTGCTTAAGATTGCTGCTAGTTTTTTGCGTATGTCTGTTCTTTTCGGCGTACCTTGTCCAGCGTGAATTACAATAAATTCTAATTCTTTCCTTTCTAATAGGGGATTTTCTTTTTCAGAGATTATTTTTATTTCGAAGGACACTCTTTGATCCCTCCATTTCAAGTAAAATCTTCCTTATTTCTTCTTTTGTTTTTTGATTGGACTCCACTATTACCACACCTTCATGTGGCTGACCATAGAGGATGATAGATCCTTCAGGTGCGAGATATATTGCGGGGAGGGCTAATAAGTCTTCTTCTCCATCTACTAGTATTATAACGTCTTTTCTCTTTAACATTGCTTCCTCTATGGCTTTCCAAGCATTAAAAGTTATGGTACCCGGCGGATTAGCAACCTTAACTAACGTTTCTTTGTCGGTGTAATCAATTTTTACGCTACTTTCTTTTCTCATAGTTTTTTGGTCTATTATGGCTATCGATAGAGGAATGTGATATTTTTTTGCCGAATATGTAACTATGTCTCCTACTGTAATGATTTTAGGAGGATGAAGTTTTTTGATGATTTCTTTAACAATTTTGAATGCGATGTTTGGTGGACCTTTTATGAGTTGTCCTAAGGGTTTTTTAAGTTTATTACGTAGATGTTCAGGTAATTTGAAAACTAGTTGCAATGTTATCTACCTAGCGTACTCTAAATGCGTATCTTCCAGGTTGGGTGATTTGTAATTTCTTTGCAATTTCAGATTTTTGAGGGTCGATTATAATAATGAGCCCAGCAAAATCATCGGAAAGAGTATGAGTTTTACAATACGGGCATATGCTTTGATTTGTAACTATTCTATGACAGTTTCTACATGCCTTTTCTTTCACCTTTCTTTTCCTCCTTTTCTGCCTCTATTCTTTTGACTTCTTCTTTTATCCATTCTATTTTTCCTAGGAACGGTTGCCTCATCGTTAAGCCTAATTTTCCGCTTCTCGACCCTCCTTTTAAACTAACAGCAACTATTCTTGCCCTTACACGGTCGTTTTCAGATATTACTTTGCCTGTTTCTCTCCCTATTAGTGCAGATCTTTTTGAATCATACGTGATAAAGTCATCAGTTATTTGACTAACATGACACAACCCATCAAGAGGCCCTAATCGAACAAAAACTCCAAAGTTAAGTACTTCTATCACTTCTCCCTCAACAACTTCTTGCAACATTGGTTGAAAAGTTAAAACTGTGAATATCACATCATGGTATGTGGCACCATCTCCAGGTATGATTCTTCCTAGACCGATGTTTTCGACGTTTATCACCGCTATGATATATCCTAGTTTTGGGTCAATGGTTCCTTCAAGTTCTTTTCTAAGTACTTCTAAGGCAGCATCCTCGATGGGTTCGCTGAGTTTATTAGGTGGAATTCGCACAACATCCTCAACTTTAACCAATTTGTACATTGTTGATACAGTCCCCCACATTACGAGTATCTAATGTGAATGTAAAAATGATAAATTAAGACGTATTGAAGGGAGATTGAGATTGGTTTTGATGTAATTTATCAAGTCTTATATGTGTTTCGTATTACGCACATGCTTTCTAGGACTATGGAATTTCTCCTTCAATAACCAAGTGTGACATTTGCCTAAGAAATATAACCGGTGCTCCTACTTCTCTAATTTTTCTTCTTAATTTGTTATCACAGGTGCAGATTATATAGTCTTTCTTTTTTGCTAATTGCACTAATAGCTGGTCAGTGCTTTCGCCTACTTTAGGTCTTAGAGGTATTATTTTAAATTTTTTGGCTAATTCCAATGCAAATTTGGCGATGCGCCGTGTTTTAGGATTTGAGATATTGAGTAATTTTTTGAGTTCATCAATAACTCCTTCGGGGACTACAATCTCGTATTTTAACTCCAATAGTTTATCTAGTTCAGCTGTAATGTTTATGTTTAGTTGAATGGGTAGCATTAACATGTTTGTATCCAATACAACCTTTAAAACGTTTTTCTTCTTCATTTTTATCATTTTATTACTCCGTGTCCTATGAGCCTCCACCTTCCGCCTATGTTTCTGCTGATAGCTACTCTTTCCCCTTCTTCGGCACATACAGGTCTTCTTAATTGGATTTCAGCTTCATCTTTAACAGCCTCCGTAACGATGCCAACCGTTACAGCTGTACCCACGTTTAACATGAGAGTTTCATTCTTTTTTATTTCTTCGACCTTTTTTAGATCCTCAGTGCCCACTGCCCTTTCCATGAGATGAACCTCGATACGTAGCACGTCGTGTACTGGTGGTAGTGTGTCAGGTTTGCCAGCAATGTTTCCGACCAACCCATCAGCTTTCGTTAGGGAAGGATCAAGTTTTGTTCCAACACCAATTAAGCCTCCTGGACCTGCCTCTTTTAATGGTACGTATGGGCCAGCCCTTAGACTTGTAACCTCGGTGAACAGTGGTTCATATTCTATTTTTCTGAGTTTTTTAACCGGTAGTCCTGGTCGTATTTCAATTTCATCTCCAATTTTGAGTTTACCCTGTATTATTGCTCCCCCAAGTACTCCGCCTTTTAGTTCGTCAGGTCTTGTTCCGGGTTTATTTATGTCAAAGGATCTGGCGATGTAAAATCTGGTCGGTTTAGTTGGATCTCTTTCTGGCGTGGGAATAATTTCTTCTATTGCTTGAATAAGTGTATGTAGATTTACTTTATGGATAGCAGAAATCGGTATTATAGGTGCATTCTCGGCTATTGTCCCTTCAACAAATTTTTTAATTTGCCTATAGTTTTCCAACGCTTTTTCTTTTGATACTAATTCCACTTTGTTTTGCACAATAATTATGTTCTTCACGCCAATTATTTGGAGTGCAGCAAAGTGTTCTCGTGTTTGGGGTTGTGGACACGGTTCATTAGCGGCAATAACTAGGATTGCGCCATCCATTAGCGCTGCGCCTGAAAGCATTGTTGCCATTAGTATTTCATGACCAGGACTATCAACAAAGGAAACTCTTCGCAATACTTGTAGTTTAGACCCGCAGTACGGACAAGTATCCCCTCCAGCTAAGTAAGTGGTTGTAAAGCATTTTGGAGGAGGGCATTTCGGACATTTTCTAATTGTTGCGTCAGCATAACCTAATTTGATTGAAATTCCTCTTCTAATTTCTTCGCTGTGTCTATCCGTCCATTGGCCTGATAAAGCTTCAACTAGGGTAGTTTTACCGTGATCTACATGACCAACGGTACCAATGTTAACTTCACATTGAACCATTTCATCTTTTAATATCGTTTTCATCCTCCTAAGTTTAATAGAAGAAAGATTCTACCAGAGGGCTTAACAAATTTAACTATTTAAGTTTAATATTACAGTTAATGTGCTAATATTATTATGAAGTTCCATTCCGATTAGAGTTCATTTCTTTAAGAATTTTTCTGTTTCAGATGGAGATACGTATTAATTATACACTAAATGAATGAGAACTTTGCTAATAACAGTTATTTTAGGATTTTATTACGAATATGGTTTACAATCTATAAAAATAAAGGTTGTTATCT
>JAEOSG010000120.1 GCA_016840485.1 Candidatus Baldrarchaeota archaeon | reverse complement strand
TGACCATAATATTCATTCATATAGGGTAGCATAGCTTCTATTACTTCTTTAGCAACTATAGTTGTTCTTTCATTATCAAGGTACACTATCTTTCTCATTTTTATCCCCTTTTAGACATGAAACATTTATAACAACGTTATATAAATTTATCACAAAACACTAACAACTCTGCATATAGATAAAAAAGTGAAAAGTTCAAGCTTTTAAATTTTCATACCAAGACGCCCAACATCCCTGATATAATCTGTTTTTCGTCACATAACTTCGAACCTAAACCGTTATATCAGGGCAATGTCTCTTACACACCTCCAGTCCCCAACGGGTACTCATAGCAGAACTTCCTCGACTTCAAAAATCATAAAGCTATACATTCTTAAGTTTTATAAGGAAGTTAAATAGTAGAGGTGATTTTTTGACCGTTATCGAAGATTTAACGTTTCGAAATAAATTTCACGTATTTAAAGATAGAGAACATGCTGGACGTCTTCTATCAAGATTTCTAAAGGAAAGACTGGGAGAAAAAGAGAATCTAGTTGTCTTAGCAATACCGAGAGGAGGAGTACCGATAGGTTGTATTCTTGCTAAAGAACTCCAAGCAGAATTTGACCTAATAGTTGTAAGAAAAATCCCGGTACCGTGGAATCCAGAAGCAGGATTTGGAGCCATTACACCAAACGGAGAAATATTCTTGGATGAAAACGTGGTTAAATATCTTGGTTTAGAAGCTGAGGAGATTAAAAATCTTTCTAAAAAAGTTCTGGAAGAAATTAAAAGAAGGGAACGAATGTTCCTGGGGAACAGAGAAAAGGTGGATGTAACTAATAAAAATGTGATTTTAGTAGACGACGGACTAGCCACTGGCTTTACCATGCTTGCCGCTGTAAAATTCTTAAAAGACAAACCTAAAAAGATTATGGTTGCCATTCCCACGGCATCTCGCGGAGCCATATCGCTTTTATCAAAACATGTGCACGCCATATATTGTTTAAACATTAGAAGTGAAATACCTTACTTTGCGGTTGCTGACGCATATGTAAATTGGAGAGATTTAACAGACGACGATATAATACGATATCTGAAAAAATACCGTTACATTTAACTCGCAGTCATCTGGGTACCAAGGTTTTACTTATCTTTGGTCTTATTATCCTTAATAGGTTCTATATGAATTGTTACGTCTTTAATATTTGGTATTTCTTGTATTATTTTGTTTTCAACTTGATGTGCTATCTCATGGGCTTTCTCTATACTCATATCAGATGGAACCAGTACATGTAACTCTACAAGATATTTTCCACGTATTCTTCGTGACTTAATTTTGTGAACCTCTCTAACACCCTTAACACTTGTTGCAATGCTTTGAATATGTTCAGGTCTCAGTGAAGAGTAGTCTAAAAGTTCTTTACCTGCTTCACGAATAATATCAATGCCAAATTTCAACAAAAGAGCAGTAATAACAAAAGCAAAAATTACATCAAAAATGTATAGACCTTGTAGTGATAAGACCACGCTTAAAGTAACTAAAGATGTGTTAAAAATATCTGTGGCAGAATGCTTCGCATCAGCTCTTAGAAAACTGCTTCCAAGCATTTCTCCCCTCTTATATTCCCATACAGCTGTTACAAAATTAATTAAAACAGTCACAATAAGAATGTAAATTAATTCCAGTGAAACTTTAGGTTTAAAACCTTTAAGTAAACGTATCATGGCTTCGCGAACAATTTCGAAACATGCAAAAAATATGAAGGAAGATATAAAAACCATGGCAAATGCTTCATATCTCTCATGACCATAAGGATGATCAGTGTCAACGGGTTTTTCCATCATTTTAAAAGCCCATAAACCAACAATATTAGAAACACTGTCAAACAGGGAATGTATAGCGTCTGCTATCAAAGCAAGAGAAAGAGACAGAAAACCAAAAACACCTTTAATAGCAGCCACGGATATGTTACTTAAATATGTAATTAGAAGCGTCAATTTTTCTCCTCTAAAATCATACTTCTCGTCCGTCAACATTAACACAACCAAAGTTTCCCTTTATCACTTACCATTCTTAAAACTTATCAACTTAAAAACTAAACGTTGAAGAACGCAAATTTAACAAATTAGGGTAACCTACTTTCGTCTGAACCCATTTTATACAAAGCGTATACTCCAGCTAGCATCATTATCCCTGAAAATGCCTGCACGAATGTAAATTTTTCCTGAAGAATTAAAACAGCAAAAAAGCTCCAGAAACAGCTGATGTTGCATATATTGTACTTGTTTTACCAGCTCCTATATAGTGTAAAGCTGCAAAATAAAATACCAGCGAAAATCCTATACTAAACAGACCAACAAACACCAAAAGCACTATCTGTGTCAAATTAAGATTAAATGGTACATCCAGTAACATACATAAAGCAGCAATTGTCAAACCACCTATAAGAGATTTAAAGCCAGCAACCTCGATCACATCACCTTCAACACTTAACAATCTGCTCAACACATTGTCTACACTCCACAAAAAACAGCCAACAAGCACAAGCAAGTTTCCAAACAATCTCTCAGCAAGTTTCAGAGAATAAAACTCTAAGTTCGTAACCAGAAACACTGCTCCAAGCAGTATTACACTCACCGATAAAACTTCTTTCTCTCTTAATCTTTCTCCTAGTAGAAGACTGGCAAGCAATATTGTGAAAATATTTTCTGTTATAGAAAGAAAAGAAGCGTTAATAGCCGTAGTCAATTGCAACCCATAAAGAAAAATGTAAGGCGCCAAAAAAGCCCCAAAGAACACCATACCCAACAATATTTTGAAATCTCTTAAACCAAGAGCGGGAAACTTTCTATATTTCAGACCTAAAAAACCATAAAAAGAGTTAAGCTTCATTGGAGACTGTATTCTAATAGCTACAAGAAAAACTCCTGAAACTAAGTAAATTGGGCCAGCAACAAGTAAAGGATGAAGATCATTCAGCAAGATTTTACTTATTACATTACCAATACCAAATAGCATCGCAGCGAGTAGAGCGGACATATAACCCCAATGATGAGACATAGGTATTCCCCCAGCAATTACTGCAAAATTTCCTTAAATAGTGATTAGGGCAGATTACGATAAACTCTACGCCTAAGACCTATTTAATCACAACTATTATCTTTTTGGATTCATATACTTTAAATAGTGCTCTAAATTTTCCAAACCGCAGCCTAAATGTATCTTTTTCGCCAGCAATCTTAACAACATCTAACTCTATGTTTGGATAATCTTTTAATTTTCTCAAAAGCTCGATAAGATGCCCTTTGGTTTTTCATCGAGTTTCTTCAAAAATTTGTCAGCGTTTTTATGAAGAAAAATTTTAAACGTCATTTAGGGGAACCAACTTATCAAACTTTTTTTCTTTAACTATTTTATCCGTATCCTTAACTAACAAGTATTCTTCATATGTTAGAAAAACATCTTCTAGGAAATCAAAAAGCTCATCAATTTTCCTATCAATCTCCTTAACCTTTTCTAAAACACTCTCACTCATGGCTCATCACACATCCATTTATCTCCACCTATCTTAAAAACTTACCGTTCAAATAACTAGCACTGTCAAATTAAAGTAGAATGCGCCATATCTTTCGCGTGTACACTGATTCATAAACATTTCTTACATTTGGAAGCAAAATTTCCACCTAAGTAGAGGAGATATTAAAGTTCCTTATATACTCTTGCTATGGATTCTCCTCCAACATGTAGTTTGAACTCTAGGAAGTAGCCGAAAGGAGTGGTGAAAACAGGTACACCTTTACTGGCAATTTTGTTTTCTAGCCATTTTATTGCTTCATATGCAAATTCAGGGGAAGACTTACTGGAAGATAAATGGGCAAAAGAATGAAGAACTATCTTATCAGCACCACATTTCCTTGCATGCCATAATATGTTTTTAAAGCCTTCCTAAGAACTTTATCTCTCTCTAACTCATCCTTTTCCTCAGTGTGAATAAAAATAAGGGAAACATTGGAAAAGCTTTCTTCTTTCTCTACGTCTTCAGCCATGGGAATATTTTTCCGAGACGTTTTATACCAGAACTCCTTCGCATGAAACATTAAAAGCTTCAAACAAATCCCCCAGGTCATTTAACATAAAGACGGTCTCCAAACCTATTAACGTTGCATTTTAGGTTACCAAGATAGATTTAATGGTTATTCCACAGTATAATATATTCTTTTTCTGCCTTTTCCAACGTTTTTAGCTTTAAGGAACTTTATTGTACCTATTTCCTTAGTGTTCGCTACATGAGGTCCTCCATCCGCCTGAACGTCTATACCCTCAATTTCAACAATCCTTAGAACATCTATCTTTGGTGGCAGTTTCTCAGCCAATTTAACCAGACCAGGAGTCTTCAAAACTCCTTCTCTCTTCATATAATATATTTTGACGTTGTGTCCTTCTTTAGCCAGTTTATCGGCTTCAGCAACTATCTGCTTAAAAAGTTCTCTGTCCATTCTCTCAAAACTAAAATCTAGGTGTCCTTTCTCCAAGGTAATATCTCCACCTGTTATTAGAACACCAAAATTACTGTAAGCAACACCAACAATTACATGAGCTGCAGTATGCAACTTCATAATCCTATATCGTCTTTCCCAATCAATTTTACCCGTTACGGTTGCACCTACCGGGATATCCCCTTGAACTTCATGAACAACAACATCTCCTTCTGAATAAACAAAATTCACTGAAAACTCTTTGCCTCCATAGACAATAACTCCAACGTCTGAAGGTAAACCGCCGCCACGAGGATAAAAAGCCGTACGGTCAAGAACAACACCGTTTTCTCTTCTATCAATCACTTTTGCTTCAAAACCCTCAAATAAGAATCGTCAAGATAAAGTTTCTCAGTTTTCATATCGACTCATCTCTACACCAGATTTTGGTACAAAATACACTAACACGTATATATTTTCATCGTATAGCTACACTAAATGCTAGTTTCAATTAGCTTTACATAAATACTACCATTTGTCTCTGCGAGACATACTAAATGTGATTCGAATAGAATTCAAAAACACATGTCCCACAGTAAAATAAAAGAATTAAATGGATGAAATATGTACTTCACCCGATGGAATGGTGAAAGTAACGGTTATCGTTCTCGTTAGCTCAACCACTGTTATTCCAGCAGGAGTTGTCACTTTTAGATGAAACTCTATAATCAACGTGAAATTCCCACTTCCCTTAAGACCCTCATTTGGGCCCACTATTAATTCAAAATCGTGTCTACCTCCCTTGCCAATCTCCAATATTCCAAGTGATAACTCGGTGCCAGTTGGTGTCTTTAATTTAAACTCTATCTTAAGATCAACAACATTTACCATTTCGGTAGGTTCAGATGACGTTACTCGCGGCTTACCTTTTCTCATCAACAAGTAGTCAAGTCGAGAAACATTCTTCAATGACGCATCTACCTGTATGGATAGTGCCTCTACCTTTACTGCAACGGGAGAAGACACCATTGTTGAACCACTTACAATAGCAACCGTAACTTTTTGACCTTTTAAATAAAGTAGGCCGCTCCCAAAAACTAGTATAAGCACGATTAGAGCTACTGCAACCTTTTTCATATGATAATCACCCACCTTTGTAGCATAATTTTTCTAGTAAACACATGTTATATTTTTTTCGTCGATACTTAAACATGAGATGTCCCCAATAGCGAATTATTGTCTGCAATATCCTATTTTAAAAAGTAAGCCAACGTTATTTTCTTACATCTTATCCTAAATGCTACGAAGAGCCGAGGGAATTAAAAATATCACAATTTCTAGAAAGCTTAATAAATAACCTTACAATCTATTAATAAGATAATCTCGAGACTAGCAATTTTCCACGTTTGAAATAAATCATTACAATAGTGGAGTGATAACTATGATGAAAGTTTCTGAATCCCCTCTTCAAGAAATTAAAAAATTCACAGAAAGAGCTACAGTTGCAATAGCAAAAATAGAGGATATGCTAGCTGGAATCGTAACAGCAATAGTTGCAATAGCAGGACTTGCAACAGCAAACATAATACAGGTAACCGCGCAACCAGAACAGTTCAGAGGCTACATGAATATTATAATGCTCGGAGCCGTAGCAATATGGGCTTTTGTAAGATTTGTAAGCATGTACAGTTCCCGTTTCATGGAACCAACAGTTATACGTGCCGTCTACTTCACATTCGTATTGAACTCTGCAATTCTCATATACTCCTATAGATTATACATTTCTCAAAGCCCAGTATGGCCATATATGCTTGCACTGTCCTCAGCGATAGTTGCAACGGCGTTCGTTCTCAGCTTCCTAGGATATGGTTTATTTAGAGTTCTACGTCGCCGAGAACAAATTGATGAAGCTATTAAATCTCAAGAAGAACTTTTCAAAGAAATATTGGAATCGCCTAAGGTTCCATCTGAAATCAAAGATAAAATTATGGAACTAAGATTAAGAAATCTTAGGCTTATTGACACGCTTATAATGTCAACGCAGAAATATGCAAGCTTATCTAGAGGTTCAAATGTTCTAGCTCAGTCAATTCTGATAGCAGCGATAGCAACAGGTACGTCTGCCATTGCCGGAGGAATAGCAGCCGCAACAATTTCAGGGCAAACGTTTCTCTGGGCTGGGATAATAGAAACTGTGGCAATAGTGATAGTGGGAATTTTGGTGTGGTACTTTACTCGCATCCAAGAAAGAGTGTTAAATGAAGAATTCTCAGCGCTTCTAAGCATAGCACGAGTCTAATAACATTCCACCATTTTTATCCCCTAACAATAACTCAAACAATATGGGAATAATGCTTTATTCAAGTAGCCCAAATCCACTATAATAGAATAAGTTAACTACAGTTAACGTTTAAGCTAAAATTAGGAGGTAAATATAGCATAAGAATGTTCATACGTTCCTTTTAATGCTTCATTCACTTTGGAAAGTGATTGAACAATGGCTAAAAAGTTTTATATCGGAATTCTGATGGAAAACGGAAAAGAAAAAATGCTAATTAAATCAAAAGACCTAATGACACATGCTTTTGTCTGTGGAGCTAGTGGTAGTGGGAAAACTGTTACATGTAAAGCAATTTTAGAAGAGGCAGTTCTCAACGATATACCGGTTGTAGCCATCGATCCCAAAGGTGACATCGGTGGAGTGGCATTTGCCGTCAAGGAACCTAAGCCAGATGAATTTGTTAAGTGGTGTAAGCCGGAAGAAAAAGTAACAGGGAAACCAGCAGAAGAACTAGCAAAGGGATACGCTGAACTATATAAACGTAAATTCGAAGAATACGGTATTGACGGAGGAAGACTCAAAAAATATCATGATAAAATTATGGTTTTCATATTTACACCTGGTAGCGGAATAGGACTACGTTTAAAAATCGAACCGGAACTGGATCCACCAAAGGACTACAATAAGCTTCTAAAAGAAGACCCTGAAGCCATTGAATCCATGATACAGTTCGAATTACTTCCACTGTTAAAAATGGCGGGATATAAAAACATTGAATCGACAAGCAAAGAATACGTCTTTCTTGCGGAAATAGTGAAAGATGCGTGGTCAAAAGGGAAAAAAGTGGATTTAAAATATTTGATTAACGCGACATACAACCCACCTATCATTAAGATCGGTGTTATCCCTGTTGACGAGTTTATAAGCAAAAAGGAAAGGAAGAAATTAGCAGAAAAACTTAACACAGTTGCACTGTCAGCTATGGGAGGCATACCCTTCGACCTAGACATGTTAATTGAGAAAGCAAAAGAACAAAACAAAGTACCCGTAATAATTTTCGACTTAAGATGGACAATGGATCAATCCGAGAAAGAAGCCCTCATAGCAAAAGTAACCAACCACATCTATCAATGGATGCTCAAAAAGGGAGGAACAAGCGACCTTCGCCTACTATTCTACTTCGACGAAGTCTACGGATTTCTGCCCCCATATCCAAGAAACCCATTAAGCAAACGCTACATCATGCTCCTTATAAAACAGGCCAGAGCCTTCGGTGTCGGATGCATTCTCGCCACACAAAACCCCGGCGACGTAGACTATAAAATC
>JAEOSG010000333.1 GCA_016840485.1 Candidatus Baldrarchaeota archaeon | reverse complement strand
CGGGCAAATTTAAAACATCGGCTTTCATTTGACACCATTCCCGGCTCTTTGCTCCTCCTCCTGATGAAATTACTTCACGTACTTTTATTTTTTTCTCGTAAAAAACATCTACGTTTAGTTTTATAGCATAAGTTAAGCCTTCGTACAGCGCTCTAACAATGTTTTCTAGTTTTTTCCCTGGTGACCATCCTATTAACACAGTTTTCATACAGGGATCCCAATAAGGACTTTGTTCACCCATTCCAGTAAAGGGGAAGAAAAGCATTTTCCCTGAGCCTATTTCAGTGTTCTTTAAAATTTTCTCTACATGTTCATACAGTCTTTCATTTCTGTATCCTATTCCTAAATTTTTTAAAAAATTGTCGACAATAATACCTGAAGTAAAGGTTGCATCTAAAATCCATTTATCTTGAAAAATGAAAGGGTAGCACGTGAACCGCATTTCTTTATCGAGAACAGGCTTATTGACAACTGTGTTTAGACAAGTGGTGCTTCCAGAAATATCACATAAAGTTTCTGGGCTATAAACACCTGTTCCGAACGTTGCTGAAAAAGAATCGACGACACCAACAGCTACTTGAGTTCCTTTCGCCAATCCAGTTTCATCCATAGTTTTCCCTGAAATTTCTCCCACAACTTTTGTTGAAAAAAATACACTTGGAAGCTTTACTATATCCATATTTAAGGCGTCAATGAGCTGTGCGTCCCATTTCCTTTTGTGAATATTGTAAAGCATGGTTCCTCCTGCGTGTGTTTCATCTATACCTATCTCTCCAGTTAATTTAAGCGCAACAAAACTTGCAGGTTCAAGGAATTTATATGTCTTCCTATAAACGTTCGGTTTATTTTCTTTAATCCACAAATATTTGAATCCAGAATATGTAGCATTAGGTCTTATTCCTGTTCTTAAATAAATTTCATTCTCTCCAATTTTTCTCAATGTTTTTTCGACTTGTGGTTTTGCTCTAGTATCTAAATGAAGTATACAATTCATGAGGGGGGTTCCGTTTTTATCTATTGGAATTGGAGATGGCATATGGCCCGCAATACCGACAGCAACTATAGAATCAACTTTTTCTTTAAATTTTCTAGTAATATTTTTAACACAAGTTTTTACAGATATCCATAATTCTTTAGGATTATGTTCAAAAAATCCTGGCGATAGAGATATTATGCTAAGATTTCTCTTTGTTTCATGGATTTTCTTTCCATTGATTGTGAAAAGTGAGACTGAACAGTTTGATGTCCCAATATCTATACTAAGTATGAGTGGTTGTTCTTCCAAGAAATCATTCTCCAGTTGGCTCTATTATTATTTTAAGAGATTTTTCTTTATTTTGAAATTGATTTATCGCATCAAATAGCTCTGATAGCTTAAATTTGTGAGAAATCAGCTTTTTGACGTTAATTTTCCTCTTAACTACAAGTTTATATGCAAATTCATAGTCATTGAAAGTGTACCCTGAACTACCAGTAAAACAAATTTCATAGTAATGTAGAACATTTGGATCAATCGTAATTGCCGATCCTTTTCTTGACCCTCCAAAGATGTTTACAAACCCATTTTTCCCAGCCATTTTTAACCCTTGCTCAATTACCTCTGGAACTCCTATTGTCACTATTACAGAGTCGGCTCCTCTTCCGTCTGTTAAATTAAGAACCTCCTCCACTGGATCCGAATGCAAAGCATTTATTATATAATCGGCTCCTAACTTCTTTGCCAGTTGCAACTTCCAATCATGCAAACCAATGAGTATAATGGAGTCGGCTCCAAATAAACGTGACAATTGAACTTGAATAAGCCCCATTGGGCCGTCACCTATAATTACAACACTTTTACCAGCTTCAACGCCAGCCTTCCTAACACCGTTAATGGAACATGCAACAGGCTCCACAAAAGTTGCTTCTTCAAAAGATATGTTGTCTGGTAAATGAAATATTACTCCTCTACTCAGAAATCTTTTCGGAATTTTAACGTATTCAGCGTATGCGCCATCAATA